>JBGSKB010000499.1:0-5100 GCA_041741395.1 Melioribacteraceae bacterium | reverse complement strand
AATTATCTTAAAAAAAAGAAATTTGTTAAAATAATTTTTTATCCACTTGCTAAAGGAATATTAAGACATTATATGTATAAATATGGTATTTCAATACCATTTACAACTAAGATTGGCACAGGGTTTTACATTGGTCATTTTGGAGGAATTTTTGTCAATCCGATGACAATAATTGGAAAGAATTGTAATATTTCTCAAGATGTAACATTAGGAATAAAAAATAGGGGTGAAAATACAGGAACTCCGATAATTGGTGATAATGTTTACATTGGACCTGGGGTAAAAATATTTGGAAAAATTAAAATTGGTGATAATGTAGCAATAGGTGCTAATTGTGTTGTAACTAAAGATATCTCAGATAATTCTGTTGTGGTTGGTATCCCAGGGAAAACTATTTCAAATTCTGGTTCTACTGGATACATTGAAAGAACAAATTATAAAAAATTCGAAGACTTTTAATTTTATACTTTTGAGATTACTTATAAACAAGATTCTGATAATAAACATTAAAAATTTCGTTTATTTTACAATATTTTGATATATAAATGTTCATCCTGCTATTGTGATACATAACAACATTTCTTAAATCGCAATTTTATATATTTTCTCAAAGAAACGAGTATAATAAAATATTGTGTCCATTTTTTATTTTGTAAATTAAATTGTAAATTTATTTTATCATTAAAAGTATGGCTTTTGAAGAAAACTAAAATAATATATTTCGATATACAATTACCTAATTTGTTAAGTAATAAAAACCAACCATTTGGCGGTGCTGCAGTGGAATGGTTTGTATGGTTAAATTCTTTTGTTAAATTAAAGAACGATGCTGCACTTTTAACATGGAAAGGTGCAAAAGACATCATAAAAAAACCGACTAAATTTGAAATTATTGAAAGTTATCATTCGCATAAAGGGATTCCCAAATTACGGCTTCTCACTTATAGGCTTCCAATGCTTTTTTTTTCAATAAAAAAGTACAATCCTCATTATATTGTGCAAGAATGTGCTAATGAGTTTACTGGGATTTTTGCATTTATCGCAAAATTACTCAATAAAACTTTTGTTCATAGAATTGCAAGTGATATGGATGTAGATGGGAGAATAGCAAGAAACTTTTCGAAAAGATCCCTTTCGTTCTATTATTATGGATTAAAAAACGCTAATCATATTTCTTGCCAAAATGAATATCAATATGAAATTTTGAAAAAGAAATTTCCGCAAAAAAGTATCTCAATTCTTTATAATGCTATTGAAATAAAAAGGTCATTAAATAAAAATCTTGAAAAAGAATATATTGCTTGGGTAGGTAATTTTAGATATGAAAAAAACTTACCTGCATTAGCGATTATAGCAGAAAGATTACCGCAGTATAAATTTAAAATTGCTGGCACAAAATTTTCTTCTTCAGATGATGATACTATTATTGGTATAAATATGTTGGAAAAATTAAGCAATGTTGAATTTGTTGGTCATATTAATCATGATGAAATAACAGATTTTTTAAGCAAATCATATTTTCTATTAAATACGTCAGTATTAGAGGGTTTTCCTAATACATTTCTTGAAGCTTGGTCTGCAGGTGTTCCAGTTATTACAACAAAAAATGTAAATCCCGATAATTTGATAAATAAATTTAATTTAGGCATTGTAGCTGAAAATTATGAATCATTACCGGAAATTGTTAATGAGATGATTACATTAAAAAAATATTTTGATTTTGAAGAAAGATGTTTTAATTATGTTTCTGAAAATCATAATCCCGAGATCCTTGCTCAACAATTTTTATCAGATATGGAATTGTGTAGAAAAAACTAATAATCATTTAGATATAATTTACTTTGGAATTGAAAAGTCTAATAATAAACGTAATATTTAAAGCTAAACTTATTACTATAAATTATGCATTATATATCAGAAACTTCTGAAATATAATGCAGATGTCTTCTGAATCCGTTAGCTAACGGATGAAGAATCTCATTTTAATGTAAAATCGAGATATTTGGCTTAAATCAATATGACAAATTCTAATTTTTCAGAAGTTGCTTTCAGTTATTAAGTAATTGCAAAAAGTATTTTAATTTCCATTTTAAGCAAGGTATATTAAAAAGAATATTTGCTTTATTAATATTAATTAGTACACATTTGATTTCCGAAAAATATTTTTATTAATAAAAGAATAATCTAAAACATTTAATATACCATTCATATCAAGATCACCTTGTATATATCCTCTGAAAGGAATATTGTTTGCAACAATGCCAAAATCTAAATTATTTATTACTCCATTTGCATCAGCATCTCCAGCAATCATACCATATTTATTATCACCTAAATTTAAAAGTGTGTTTGCATCGTAAGCAGAATTACTGGAAATAGTAAAATCATAATTAATTTTCTGTCCATTAATTATCGGAATTTTTTCAGCACTCATTATACTTAGATGATTTCTGTGACGAATGACTATATAAAAATTTCCCGAACTAATATTAATAAATGATATTGGAGTTTGATCTGTATTAACAATTGTTCCATCCGTGGTTATTATTCCATTTTTTTGATACAAAATATTTGTTAAGTTTTCCCTTAACTCAACAATTACCCAATCAACATAATCTGCTTTTATTTCGTTGATATTATCACTTATATCAAGATTCCAAGGAGATGAATTATATGGTTGTTTTTGTGGAAATAACTCAGACTTTACTAAAAGCGTATTCATTTTATTATTATTTATATAAGCAGCCTCAAGAAAAACCTTTAATCCTGAATCAATATTATCCAAATCGCTTGAAGAATTAGATGATATAATTTGTATTCTTGCTGGATTTGAATTAATCCAAAGTGTTGAATGATCAATTGTATTAAATACTTCACAGATATAACTAGTATTTGAGTCTGAATTGTTGATATTTTTAACAGTTAATCTATTTGATGTTGTTCCAGTGTATTTATCACTATCAGTAATTTTACTTTCACTTTCACTTACAAAAGGATTTTTCCACCATTGGTAACCAATTGGATCATTGCTTGTGGCTTCAATCGAAAATGTTACGTCATGTCCAATTTCTGCAGAAATATTTGTTGGTTGAGAACTGATAATAGGTGTAGAATTTTTAGGCTCAGGAATATTGATTGAATTACCATCTGAAATGCCTACTGCTCCAATATCATTAGTATTTCTAAAATTTCCGAAAATATCAAAAGCAAAACTTCTACCTGTAGGATCTTTTCCAAGTTGATGGCCAAAATATGTATCTCCAATAGAATTATAATCCATACCTTTTTTATTTGCGTTTCCGTTTTCTACAATTCTAAGATCTGGAATATTTACACCATTTGGACCAATATTTGAGGCAAAAATTGTTGAATTTTGATTATTCCAATTTGGGTTGGTTAAATACTTCTCACCGTTTCCTGAAGCTTTTTGTGCATTACTATTTTCAAAATAAGTTGCATTTTTAACTCCTTTTTCGGGTTGAAAAGTTGTTGTTCCAGATTGTTGAAGATATATGTTATTATCCAGGTAAAGGTCATTACTTTTGTATCTTCCAGCTTGCCTTGCAGTTTTTAAAGTATAATCTATAATATTATTTACAATTGTTGATGGAGATTGAGCAGTCCATTCAGTCATAAATAAACCATTACTTTCGGTTACATAATTACAATCCCCAACGTCAAATAAAGTATTATTTATAAAATATGAACCCAGATCATTTCTATAAATACCGACTACCGAACTACTTCCATTGCCACCTAACATTGTAGTAGGATAGTAAGAAGTTCTCCCTCTGGGATTTATAAGTTGATTTACTCTATAAAAAATATTATTATGTATCCAAAAATTACCATAACCTCTTCCACTAATAGTATTTGCTTCTTGAACATCAACACCAGCTGTACCACCATAATCTAAACCTTGGGAAAAGTATGGGAAATCTGTACCATTTGAAGAACTATCAGAGGGTAATGTTCCAGCTAAAATTTGAGCTAATGAAGGTCTTTTATAAGTAGTGCCACCAATTGCATGTGGTGTTAAATCGTGAACATAATTATATCTAAATACATTCCCTCGGCTTCCAAACTCACCATTAGGAACGTATAACAATGCATCAACATCAAAAAATTTAGAAACAACTCCATGACCAATTCCACCTTGATACATTCTTTCATCTAAGTTATGATGAAACTCATTATACTCAACTAATACTTCGCTCATCATTCCGGTATACATTGCAGAGTGTTCGAAATCATAAAATTCATTATGATGAATACGTAAAGTATAATCAGTATCAAATGCTGACGATCCAACGTTTTGATAAAAGAATAATCCTGTCCCTCCCACATTATCCCATGATGGGTAGCCCCACATTTGATGAATCGTATTATAACTTATTTCTACATTGTATGGTTGTACAATATAAACTCCATACTTAAAATTACTGATGTCATTACCGGTAATTACTACTGGATTGGTAGTTGTTGCATCAAGAAAAATGCCTTTGCCTTCATAATAATTTTTGTTATACCCACCGTGAATTGAACAATTCTGAATTGTGAAACCGCCAACATTTGCATAAACCGCAACTCCATCTGAAGCTGTATTTTTATATGTATAAATTTTAAGATTATCTAATACAACATTTGTAAAATTGATTGTAACAGTTTGATTGAAGCCGGTATTTAAACTATCTCCAATAATTGCTTTATCACTTCCGCCATAAGTTGTATAGGTAACTCCTTTTTTACAAATTAATGTAGCATCTGTGAATTTTTGCCCACTTTTGAAGCTTACAGCATCACCAAAATTAAAAGTTGATGAATTTACTTCTTGAACTGATTTAAAGTGGCCCGAACCATCTTTATTAACTGTATATATATTTTGAGAAAAAATTGATAGATATTGTATAAATGATAACAAAAACACTACATTTTTAATGTTCATTATTTACTCTATTTAATGAAGTAAAATTATTTAGTTGTTTAATCAATTATTGGATTAACTGTGTCACTGTGTAACTATCGAATTAGATAGTGAATACTTTAGTGTGAAATAATTCAATTATTGAGCCAAGAAATTTTACTGTGATAAAAATTATA
>JBGSKB010000498.1:0-10365 GCA_041741395.1 Melioribacteraceae bacterium | reverse complement strand
GAAATTGAATTGTTTTTTCTTCTTCAGCACTTTTATAAGCAGTCATTAATAACTCTGTAACGTTTACTCCATCGCTAAAATTTTCTTCAGGTCTTTTGCCATTTAAAAATGAATTAACCATATGTCTGTTTTCAACATCGTAACCATAAGCATTTTCCTCATTACTAACAATCGGCATTAATCCAACTTCTGCATTTTGTTTTTCAACTAAATCTTCACCTTGCTTTCCTTGTATATCTCTGCTCAAAAATATTTTCATATCTGTATCTAGTGAATTTATTGCAAGAGAATATTCGGGACCAAGAACTTCCATACTTAATCTTAAACCAGCTCCAACATAGCACCATGAAGTTGTGGTTTCTACAATAATTTTTTCATTGTTTTCATCTTTATATTCAATTACAGAACGAGCATAATCTTCAGAAGGTCGGTTCTGATAATCCACTTTTCCATTGCTATTTTTTGAAAGAATTTGAGCATATTTTGGAATTTGCCATTTTAGACATTCAGTATGAGCTGTTATTTTTATAGGAGTTAAACTTTCTCTGGGCTTTCCAGGTTCTGTAAGCAAATACCGTGCAACTTCTACTGAGTGACACATCATATCATTTAAAACTCCTCCGCCTTGTAATGAACCTTCCCAAAACCAAGGCATATGCGGACCGCTATGTTCTTCTGCTGCCCTTGCTAAATAAGGCCTTCCGGCATTTGCTCCACGGGACCAAAGTAATTGTTTACCTCTAATTGTGGTTGGAGCAAAAATTTGATCTTCTAAATATCCATCTAATAGTTTTACTTTTTGAGCAAGTTCCAACATTTTTTTTGCTTCAAAAACATTTCTTCCTAAAGGTTTTTCACAAGCTACACCAATAAGTTCTCCCTTTCCAGATTCAATTGCATTAACTATTTCTTCCATAACTTCAAGTCTTGTAAAGTTAGGAGTCAATATCCAAACAGCATCTATATTCGGATCTGCAACTAAATCAGTTATAGAACTATGAATTTTTGGTTCACCAACTTTTAGCTGTTTAACCAATGCTGCGGCTTCATTTGCAGAATTAATGTTTTTATCAAATATTCCATTTATATCTCCATCTCTCACCGAAACCCATGAACGAATATGAAATTTGCCTATAAATCCGGTACCAATAATTCCAACGCCTAATCTTTTTTTACTCATTGCAAATTACTCCTAAATTTTATTCAACAATTATTTCTTGTTTTTGATCCTTAAAGAAAACTAAAAATGCGGCTGCACAAACAACAGTTAAAATTGTAGGAATTAAAAATACCATTGACCAATCTGTTCCAGCTTCTGATGTAAATGAAGTTTGAACAAAACCGGCAAATAAACTTCCCACATAATTTCCAAGTCCAAGAGCAATTAATGTAATTAAACTTTGTGCAGAATGTCTGATATCTTTTGGTGCAATTGTATCAACATAAATAAATGCAACAGTAAAGAAAAATACATAGCAGAATCCATGTAATGCTAAAGAAGCAATTACCAACCAAGCTGGTGAGCCAATCATAAAAATTATATATCTTATTGGCCAAGCCAAAACTCCAACAACCAATGCATTTCTAATCCCATATTTTGGTAAAAAATAAGGAAGTAAAAATGCCATAACAAAAATTTCTGCAACTTGGGCAATTACCATAACACCAGAAACAGATTGGCTAGAAACTCCAATTATATCAGAAGTTAAGTAAGGAGCCGTTAAGATATAATAAAACATTAATTCTGTTGAAACAATAAATGTAATAATCACAAAAATTAAGAAATTTTTATTCTTTAACATTTTGAATGCTTTTAAAAAAGCCAGATTGTTTTCACCTTGTTTTTTAGGAGGAGTATGTGGCAATGAAAAAGATTGCAATCCCATAAGTATGGAAAATACTCCGGCAAGTAAGAGAGTGTCGCTTCCAATGTTACCAAAAGCTTCATTTAATCCTAATAATCTAAATCCAGAAAGAATTAAACCAGCGGCAATCCATCCTAATGTTCCCCATACTCTAATTTTTCCAAAATCTTTTTCAGAATTATCAAGATTTATAAAAGCAATTGAGTTTGTTAAAGCTAAAGTTGGTGCATATAACAAAGAATATAAAAACAACATCCACATCATTGAAGAATAGTTTGTTATAGAAGAAATATAAAATAAAAATAATCCCCCAATTAATTGGAGAATTGCAATAACTTTTTCAGTTGCAAAATATCTATCAGCAAATTGTCCGCCAATAAAAGGAGAAATAATTGTAGCTAAAGGTAACAAGCTATAAATTATGCCAATTTGCGTACCATTAAAACCAAGATCATTAAGCAAGTAATCAGAAAGTACTGGTGCCCAAGCTCCCCAAATTGCATATTGAAGAAACATCATTAAGCCTAATCTTATTTTCACGCTCATTATTTTGCTCCGGACTTTGAATAAAAAATTATTAACTAATTATAAAATAAATTATTTTACATTGTGATAAAAATAAATCTAAAAAAAGTTGAGGCAATAAGAAAAAAATATTATATTTCAAGTAAAACGATTGTTCTTAAAATAAACTAAATTTTTATTTAATTCCATAAACTAATTTCGTTCTTTTTTTTTACTTTTCATTTATGCAAATAAATTTTTAACGTTAATAAATTTTCAAATAATTAATTATTGCTTTTGCGCACAGGAGTTAAAATGGATAAGAGAGAGTTAATCAAAACCGTTTCTAAGAATGGTATTACAAGAAGAAGTTTTATTGGAAGAACTGCATTGGCAACTGCTACATTTACAATAATACCGCGTCATGTTTTGGGAGGTAAAGGATACATTGCTCCAAGTGATAAATTAAATATTGCATGTATTGGAATTGGTGGAAAAGGTGTCGAAGATTCTGAAGCTATGCAAAATGAAAATGTTGTTGCTCTCTGCGATGTAGATGAAATTAGAGGATCTGAAACCAGATTAAAATATCCAAATGCTAAATTTTATAAAGATTTTAGAGTACTGTTAGATAAAGAAAAAAATATTGACGCAATTACGGTTAGTACACCAGATCATACTCATGCAATAATAGCTTATTCAGCAATAACTCTTGGTAAACATGTTTATGTACAAAAACCACTTACACATACAGTTTATGAAGCCAGAAAACTTGCACAAGCTGCAAAAGAATTTAACGTTGTTTCTCAGATGGGAAATCAAGGGCATGCAAGTGATGGTGCACGATTAATAAATGAATGGATTGCTGCCGGTACAATTGGCGATGTGCATGAAGTTCATACATGGACTAACCGACCAATTTGGCCTCAAGGAATAAAAAAACCAGAAGAAATTCCATCATTACCAAATTACTTAGATTGGAATTTATGGCTAGGTCCAGCTCCATATAGAGAATATCATCCAGCTTATCATCCATTTAGTTGGAGAGGCTGGTGGGATTTTGGAACCGGTGCGCTTGGTGATATGGGTGCTCATATTTTAGATCAACCATTTTGGGCGCTAAATCTTGACTTCCCAGATACTGTGCAAGCTACATCTTCAGAGTTTAATGAAGAAACTTTCCCAGTTTCATCAATTGTAACATGGACTTTCCCGGAAAAAGACGGAAGAGCTCCAGTAAAAATAGTTTGGTATGATGGTGGTTTAATGCCGCCTAGACCAGAAGATTTAGAACCCGGTAGAAAATTAGGTGTTTGTATTTATTATGGATCAGATGGAAAATTAATGCATGATAGTTATGGAGAAAGTCCAAGATTAATTCCAGAAACAGCAATGAAGAATTTTGATATGCCTGAAAAAACTTTGCTTAGATCACCTGGAATTTATGAAGAATGGATTCAAGCAATTAAAAATGGAACAAAAAGTACAACCGATTTTGAATATAGTGCAAAACTAACTGAAACAATGTTACTTGGAAATATTGCAATAAAATTAAAAGAAAAAAATACCATTTTAGAATATGATGGCAAAAAAGGTCAGTTTACAAATTTGGATGAAGCAAATGAATTACTGACTAAAAAATATCCCAATGGCTGGGAAATGTAAAATATTTTAATTCAACATTAAATAAAAAATAAATTATTATGGATCAAAAAAATTCTGGATTTTCTCGTAGAGATTTTCTAAAAACTTCAGCAACAGTTGGAATTGGATTATTTGTTGCTCCTTATATAAAAACTTCCGCTCAAAAAATATCATCCAATGATATTAATGTTGCCTTGCTTGGAGCTGGTGCAGAAGGTCAAGTGTTAATGGATGCATGTTTAAAAATTCCTAATATTAGATTTAAAGCAGTTTGTGATATTTGGGAAAATTATAATTTAACTAGAGCAACACGTTTGCTCAAAAAATTTGGACACGAAGCAAATGCATATATTGATTATCGCGATATGCTTACAAAAGAAAAAGATTTAGATGCCGTTATTGTTGCAACTCCAGATTTTTGGCATGCTCGTCACGCTATTGATTCTATGGATGCTGGTTTACATGTTTATTTAGAAAAAGAAATGGCAAATACTTTAGAAGGGGCAAGACAAATTGTTCATGCTGCAAAGCGAACCGGAAAAATCGTTCAAGTTGGGCATCAAAGAAGAAGTAATCCATATTATTTGCACTCATATAATAATTTGATTAAAGATGCCAGACTGCTTGGTAAAATTACAACAGTAAATGGTCAGTGGAATAGATCAGTTCAGCCAGATAATGGTTGGCCACAAAAGTTTCCTATTCCCGCTCACATCTTAAATAAATACGGCTACAATAATATGCAAGAGCATAGAAATTGGCGCTGGTATAAAAAATTAGGGGGCGGACCAATTGTTGATTTGGGCTCACACCAAATTGATATTTACACTTGGTTTCTTGGTGCACCGCCAAGTTCTGTAATGGCAAGCGGTGGAACTGATTATTATGAAAAAAGTACTCATGAATGGTATGACACTGTATTGGCAACTTTTAAATACAATACTCCGAATGGAATTGTTAGAGCTTTTTATCAAACTATTACTACAAATAGCAACCAAGGATATTTTGAAACTTTTATGGGTGACCAAGGTGCACTTACAATTTCGGAATCTGCTGGAAGAGTTGGTGTTTATAAAGAAGCAAATGCTCCTCTTTGGGATCAATGGGTAACAAAAAGATTTCTTGATGCTCCAAAAGAAGAACCAAAAAAAGAAAATACAGCAGCAATTTTAGATGTAAGAGAAACTGCCGCTCCACCAAAATATTCTTTGCCAATTCAATTTAATGATCCATATCATAAACCGCATTTAGAAAATTTCTTTAATACTATTCGTGGAAAAGATAAATTAAATTGTCCGGTAGAAGTTGGTTATGAAACTGCAGTTGCAGTTCTAAAAGTTAATGAAGCAATTCAAGCTAAACGCGAGATTAATTTTAATCCATCCGAATTTAAAATCTAGAAAAATTTTATGAATTATAATTTCAGACTTCGGTTAAACTTTACAATACTTATAATACTAATTATTTCAATAAAATTTGCTGCACAAGAGCGTAAAGTTGGTGATGTAAATGATGGAAGCAAATTACATCCGGTTCATTTATTGAATTTACTTGATGAAGATGGCAATGTTATTGATCCTAAGTACGAATATGGTATTCCATTTTCAACAAAAAATACTTGCGGAAATGAATGTCATAATTATAAAATAATAAGTGATGGATTTCATTTTAACTTTCACGATACAAATAAAATTGATACCGAAACTCATGAGCCGTGGATTTATACAGATCCAACAACGCTTACAATACTTCCCCTTTCTTATAAAAAGCAAATCGGAACTTTTTCACCAGAAGATTTAAATATTTCTCCAATGCAATTTTTATTTAGGTTTGGCCCATATTATCCCGGTGGAGATATTAGTGAATTTGACAGTCTTGAAAACCCAAAAGATTTTATGAGGTGGAATGTTTCTGGTAAACTTGAAGTGAATTGTTTGATTTGTCATGATGCCGATCCATTTTATGATCAAGCAGAATATGCATCAAATATAAGAAAGCAGAATTATAAATGGGCTGCGGTTGCAAGTACAAGTTTTGCAGAATTCAAAGGCAACGCATCAAAAATGCCTAACAATTTCGATATGTATAATTTAACTACAGTGCAAAGTATTGATCAAAGATCTTCGGTTCCTCCAACTTTAAAATATGATTCAATAAAATTTAATTCTGCAAATAAAGTTTATTTTAATGTTTCAAAAAATATTCCAAATGATAATTGCTATTATTGCCATTCCTCAATTATTGCTGATGAAAATTTACATTCAAATTGGAAAAATGATGAAGATGTTCACATCAAAGCCGGATTAAAATGTGTCGATTGCCACAGAAATGGTTTGGATCATAATATGATAAAAGGTGTTTCGGATTCAAAAATTCCTAAATCAAATTCATTTACATGTGAAGGTTGTCATATTTCTTCTTCTAATGATGGAAAACCAATAAACGGAAATTTAGGTGCACCAATTCCACAGCATTTAGGAATTCCGCCAATTCATTTTGAAAGATTATCTTGCACAACTTGTCACTCCGGAATTTGGCCGACAGAAAAACCTAATATGATAAAAACTTCCAGAACACATTTTTTAGGAATGCACGGAACAAATAAATCACCAGACGTTTTTCCGCATATTTTAACAAATATTTTTACCGAAAATAATTCTGATAAAATTGAACCAAGAAATTTAATATTCCCTTCTTATTGGGGAATAAAAGATAGCTCTGAAAAAACTACTCCTTTGCCGATTGAATTTGTTGAACAAATTATCAGACCAATGTTAGCATTGGATTCAATATTCAATTTTGGTACTTGGCCAAGTGTTAAAGATAGTTTAATAATTTCCATCCTTGATTCAATAAAAAATGCAAAACTTTTCAAAGGTCAACCAGTTTTAATTACTGGCGGAAAAATATTTGAAGTTGACGGAAAAACACTTTCGAGTGATGATTATTTTGAAAACGGATTTTCGTGGAGAATTGCTCACACAGTTAGACCAGCTTCTCAAGCGCTCGGAGTAAACGGCTGTAATGATTGTCACTCAATGAATTCCGCATTTTTTACTAGTGATATTAATGTTGAAAGTTCATTACTTTCACAAAAAGGTAAAAATATTTCGATAAGCAATTTCCAGAATAATAACGAAATTTATCAATCATTATTTTCTTTAACATTTTTCTTTAGACCAATATTAAAGTTTATAATTATTCTTTCTGCAATTGTTATTTTTATTGTAATTGCCGGATATTCAATTTTTGCTATAAGATCAATTTCGAATTTTGTTTTTTCCAACAATAATACTTTTAACGGAGATAAATAATTTTTATGTTTAGAATTTTGTCATTCCTTTTGATAATTGGATCATTTGTTTGGCTTTATAATTTTGGCAAGAAAAATGGTTTTTCAATTTCTGATTTACTAAATAAATTTATTGAATTATGTAAAGATTCAATTAAAAATATTTCTTCTCTAAAAAAAGAAACTTTCTCCGGAAAAATTCAAGTTATTAAAATATTTTTCTACGTATTTACTACTTCCCTCTTTTTAATAATGGCAATTTCTGCGTTTTTACCGACAATATTTCTTGACGGAAATTTAAGTGGAATCTTTCTATTAATTCATGTTTCAATTGCTCCATTCTTTGCAATTTCTTTAGCAATTTCAATAGTTTTATTTGTACACTCAAATAGATTTGATAAAAATGATTTTACTAGTCAACTTGATCTAAATAATAACAAACCGCCTAAATTAAATAACGATGGTTATCTTAAAATAATTTTCTGGTTGATTAACTTATTTTCATTACCGGCAATCATTTCAATTATATTAAATATGTTTCCGTTGTTTGGAACTGAAGGACAAAACATTTTGTTAGAAGTGCATAGATATTCTACTTTGCTCTTATTTATTTTGTTAATTTTACAAAGCGGAATTTTAAGTTTAAAATTCAAAAACGTATTTAAATAATTTTTACCAAGCATAATTTTTTGGAGTTAAAGAAATGTTAATTAAAAGTAACAAAATAAGTTCATTCATTTTTGCAGGTTTGTTTTTGGGATTATTTGCTACAAATGTTTTTACCCAAAAAATGGTTCCTATCAAAATTGATTTACCAAAAGCAATGTTTGTTGGAACACCGACAAATATGACAATTGAAAAATTAGAAAAACCATTAGGAAAACCAAGACCGCCATTTTTAGCTCCGGAAGGAACAAAAAATATTTCATTGAATAAAAAAGTTGTAAGTACAGATGACATGCCAATCATTGGTGAAGTTGATTATATCACTGATGGTGAAAAAGACGGAGATGAAGGTTATTTTGTTGAACTTGGGCCTTTTACTCAACATGTTACTGTTGATTTAGAAAAGGAATATAATATTTATGCAATCGTACTTTGGCATTTTCATAAACAACCAAGAGTTTATTATGATGTTGTTGTTCAGCTTTCTAACGATAAAGATTTTAAAAAGAATGTAAAAACTATTTTTAACAATGATCTTGATAATTCAAGCAAACAAGGCAAAGGAACCGATTGGCATTATGTTGAAACTGCTGAGGGAAAATTAATTGATGCAAAAGGTGAAAAAGCAAGATATGTTAGATTTTACAGCAAAGGAAATAATAGTAACGATTTAAATCATTATATAGAAGTTGCAGTTTACGGAAAATAGGAAAATATCGGTTAAATTAAATGACGGTTACATTTTTGCAGCCGTCATTTTTTTTGCACTTTTTTTAAGATTATTTGATTTAAATAATCGTCCATTTCATACGGATGAAGCTGTTCACGCAATAAAATTTGGTGAATTACTTGAAACCGGGAAATATATTTATGATCCGGTTGAATATCACGGTCCAACTCTAAATTACTTTTCATTAATTTCTGCAAGACTTTTCGGTGAAAAAACAATATCTGAAATAAATGAAACTACTTTGCGAGTTGTTCCCGCTATAATTTCAGTAATTTTAATTATTCTGCTATTTTCAATTAAATCAGAAATGAATAAATTTTTGGTTTTACTTATTGGATTTTTAATTTCAATTTCACCAATATTTATTTTTTACAGCAGATATTATATTCAAGAATCGATGTTGGTTTCATTCTCTTATTCAGCAATTATAACATTCTATAAATATTTTAAAACAAAAAACATTTTATGGATAATATGTTCTGCAATATTTTGTGCACTAATTTTTTGTACAAAAGAAACAAGTATCATTACTTTTTTTGCCGGATTTTCATCATTGATGATTCTTTATTTCTTGAACAAAGAATTCAAATCCAGACTATTCTTTTACAAAAAACATTTAGTTTTATTCGCAATTATTTTTGTTGGAATTTCAATTTTATTTTATTCCTCTTTTTTTACAAATCCAAATGGAATTTTTGATTCACTAAAAACATTTACAAATTATTTCAGCAAAGCCGGTAATAATGCTGATCATGTTCAACCATGGTTTTATTATTTCAATTTTTTATTATTCACAAATAATAATTTATTCTTTTTCACAGAGCTACCTGTATTCATCTTTGCGTTATTTGGTTTGTATTTTATTTTTTCTATAAAAAATCAGCAAAATTATTTATTTAGATTTATTTCATTGTTTACCATAATTCAATCAATTGTGTATTTTATTATTCCCTATAAAACCCCTTGGCTTGCGTTAAATTTTTGGATTGGTTTTTTATTTATTTCTGCATTTGGAATTTATTCTATTCTTAAAATTTTACTTGCAAAGAAAATTAAAATAATTTTTATACTTGTAATAATTTTACTTTTAGGACATAATATTTATCAAACATATTTAACAAATTATAAATTTCCATATCAACTAGAAAATCCTTTTACTTATTCACAGCCAACACCAGTAGTTATTTCTGCCGCTAAAAAAATAATTGAAGTTGCTGATTCCACAAATAAGAATATTTATGTACATGTAATTTCAGAAAATAATGATTATTGGCCTTTGCCATGGTATTTGAGAAAATTAAAAAATGTTGCTTGGAATAATAGCATTCCAAATGATATTTATCTTTTTGAATTAATTATTGCAACTCCAAATTTTGAAGATGAGTTAATAAATAAATTATATACACTGCCCGAACCCGGTAAAATTAATTTGTATGTTCCCCTTTTTGATGATTACACTTCTATTAGACCGAATGTTGAAATCAGAGGATTTATTCAAAATAGTTTGCATGAAAAATATTTGCGAAACCTAAATACAATTTCTCAATAGAATTTCAGAATGATAAAACTGCCAAACACAAATTCCAAAAATCTTCATCATTTTATTCATGAAGCAATGGCTACGTTTTTTGAAATCATTATAGAATTTGATGATAAAAATTATG
>JBGSKB010000497.1:0-6408 GCA_041741395.1 Melioribacteraceae bacterium | reverse complement strand
GAAATTTTATTAAAACTTGGAATTGAAAGTGAATTTATAACACCGGAAAATTTAAATTATTATGAATTCCAAAATTCACTTGATGACTTAATTGAAAAAGTAAATAAAGGATTGTATAAATCATCAATTATAATAAGTAACGATGCTTTCAAGCTCAAAAAAAGATTACAGAATTTAGGAAATTTTAATTCACAAATTTGCTGGGAAATTGATAATGCAAAAGTTTGCTCAGTGAAATCAAAATTCTTGTTTGTAAACAGCAGTTTAATCGGATTTAAAATGTTGGAACAGAAAATTAACAGTTGGATTAACTTTAACAAAAATTGATATAGAATTTATTCGGAGAAAATAATTGTCAAATTTTGACAGATCATATATTCAAAAATTAGTAAGTGATGCTATAAAAGAACTGGAAAGTAAAAATATTATCAGTTCAAATTTCGTTACATCAAATGGCGTTTTTGAAAATGTGGATGATGCGGTTTATAGTTCTAGAATTGCTCAAAAAATATGGGTAAAAGTTTCAACAGATATAAAGAAAAAAATAATTTCTGAATTAAGAAAAACAATGCACAAATATGCGGAGGATTTTTCGAAGAAAGCTCATTTTGAAACCGGTATGGGCAGAGTTGAAGATAAAATTGCAAAACATCATAATGCTGCAGATGCAACTCCCGGAATGGAAGATTTGGAAACTAGATCTTGGACTGGTTCGAAAGGAACTGTTATTGAAGAAAGAGCACCGTACGGTGTTATTGCCGGAATTACACCATCAACACATCCAATTCCGGTGCTGTTAAATAGTATAATCATTTCAATTGCCGGTGGTAATAGTATTGTTTTCAGTGTTCATCCTTCTGCAAAAAATGTTTCAGCTTATGCAATACAAATTTTTCATAAAGTAATTGTAGAAAATGGCGGACCAGAAAATTTAATTTCTATGATTAAAGAACCAACTTTGGAAAATGTAAATAAATTATTTAATCATAATGATATTGATCTAATTGTTGCAACCGGCGGACCCGCAGTTGTTGAAGCTGCTTTCAAAGCTGGTAAAAAAGTAATTGCTGCAGGTCCCGGAAATCCTCCGGTTTTGGTTGATCAAACAGCGGACTTAGATGTTGCTGCGAAAAGTATTATTACGGGAGCTTCGTTTGATAATAATATTCTTTGCATCGCAGAAAAAGAAACATTTGTTGTGAGTCAGGTTTTTGAAGAATTCAAACAAGCAATGACAAAAAATGGAGCGGTATGCTTGAATCAGGAACAAATTGAACTTCTTACAAAAAAAGCAATTATGAAAAATGATAAAGGACATTATTTTGGAACGAGAGGTTTTATTGGTAAAAATGCAAATGTTTTAGCATCAGCTTGTGGATTAAATTTATCGGATAATGTAAGATTACTTTTTGGTGAAGTTTCAGAACATCATCCTTTTGTTGTTGCTGAACAAATGATGCCGTTTATACCAATTGTAAAAGTTAATTCTTTTGAAGAAGGTATTATGAAATGTAAAAAAGCTGAACATGGATTTGGTCATACAGCAGTAATTCATTCAAATAATTTACAGAACATTACAAAGTTTACTCAAGAAATGGATACAAGTATTGTAATTGTTAATGGACCTTCTATAGCAGGAAATGGTCCAAACGCCGGTGAGGGATATTTTTCACATACAATTGCAAGTCCAACCGGTGAAGGAGTTTGTACTCCAAGAGATTTTACAAGAGTTAGAAGAATTGCAATAAGCAATGCATTAAAAATTGTATAACAAAATCAAAATATAAAGGAGAATGAAATGAAATTAGAAGCACTTGGAATGATTGAAACAAAAGGATTAGTTGGCGCAATTGAAGCAGCCGACGCAATGGTAAAAGCAGCAAATGTTAGTCTTTTAGGAAAAGAAATGATTGGCGGTGGTTATGTAACAGTTATGGTAAGAGGAGATGTTGGTGCAGTTAAAGCAGCAACCGATGCCGGTGCTTCTGCTGCACAAAGAGTTGGAGAATTAGTTTCCGTTCATGTAATTCCAAGACCGCATGCAGATGTTGAGTCAATTTTACCAAGTAGTAAATAAGGTAAAAATAAAGGAGACTTAAAATGAGTTATAATCTAATTACCCTTAAAAAGCAAATTGTGGATGTGGGTAAAAGAATGTATGACCGCGGTTATGCTGCATCAAATGATGGAAATATAAGTGCTAAAGTTGATGATGAAAAAGTTGTTATAACACCAACTGGTGTTAGCAAAGGTTTCTTGACTCCGGATATGATGGTAGTTGTTGATATGAATGGAAAAGTATTAAACGGTGATAGAAAAGCTTCATCTGAAGTATTTATGCACATACAAGTTTATAAAGATAGACCTGATGTAAGAAGTGTCTGTCATTCTCATCCACCTTATGCAACCGGATATGCTGTAGCTGGAATTCCACTTGATAAATGTGTTTTACCGGAAGTAATAATTGCATTAGGTAATATTCCAATTGTTGAATATGGCACACCGGGGACTGATGAATTTTATAAACCAGTTGTTCCATTACTAAAAGATTATGATGCATTTTTATTGGCTAATCATGGTGCGTTAACTGTTGGGAAAGATGTTTTAAGTGCTTATCATAAAATGGAAACTTTAGAACACTTTGCGCATATTGCTTTTGTTGCTCAACAAGTTGGAAATATCAATACACTAAATAAAGATCAAGTTAAAAAGTTAACCGATCAGCGTGAAAAATATGGAATTAGAACTTCTGCTGGATGCATAACATGTGAAACAGAAGGAACATGTGATATTCATGGAGGAACTAACACTTCTTCGAATTTTGATTTTAACAGTTTATCACTTAATGAAAAGGATAAACTTATAAATGAAATTACAGATGCAATTTTAAAAAGATTACAATAAAAATAAATATTTCGGATATACTTTATGAAGATTGTTGTTTGCAATATTGGATCAACAAGTTTAAAGTTTCAATTATTGGATATGAAATACGAACATCAACTTGCCAAAGGTTATATTGAGAGAGTTGGCGAAGATGATGCAATAATAAATTATTGGATTGGAAATGAAAAAACATCTCAAGAAAAATTTAAAGTTCCAACTCTAAAAAATGCCGTTAAACTTTCATTAGATTTTCTTTTGGACCCAAAAAATAATTTGCTAAAAAGTATTGAAGAAATTGATGGAATAGGTTTTAAAACAATTCAAGCTGGAGATAAAAATGGTTCTGTTATTTTGGACGATGAAATACTTGCAGCTATGGAAAATTATTCTTCTTTAGCTCCGGCTCACAATCCACCATACCTTGAAGCAATTTATATGTTTCGTGAATTATTGCCCAACACAAATTTAGTCGGAGTTTTTGAACCGGGCTTTCATGTTGATATTCCGGATTATGCCCGCGTTTATGGTGTTCCTTATGAATGGATTGAAAAATATGGAGTTGTAAAATATGGTTATCATGGCGCTTCACACAGATTTATAACTTCTGAAACAATAAAAGTTTTAAATCTGGATAAAGAAAATCACAAAATTATTTCTGTACATTTAGGTGGATCTTCATCGCTTTGTGCATTTAAAAATGGAAAATCAATTGATACATCGATGGGATTTACACCTCAAACCGGTTTAATTCAAGGAACACGAATTGGTGATCTTGATCCATTTATTCTTCCTTACATTATGGAAAAGAAAAATATTTCTCTAAATGAGGCTTTAAAAGAATGTTCAAAAAATGGCGGATTGAAAGGACTTTCCGGCATTTCCGCTGATATGAGAGAAATTAATGAAGCTATAGAAACGAATAATAAAAGAGCTTTACTTGCAAGAAATAAATTTATCTATGATAATAAACGTTACATTGGGGAATATATAATTTTAATGGAAGGAATTGATGCAATAACATTTACTGGCGGAATTGGTCAAAAAGATTGGGCACTTCGCAAAGAAGTTCTAAATTCATTGAAGTTTTTGGGTTTTGATCTAAATGAAGAATTTAATCAAATGCATAAACAAGTAATCAGTTCACAGAATTCAAAATTTTATGCTCTTGTTCTTGAAACAAATGAAGAACTTGTTGTTGCTAGAGAAACTCAAAAAGTAATTATGAATAAATCTGTACAATTATAAATTCGGGAAATAAGATGGAAATATTACGAACTCAGAAACCAACAAAAAGACTAAAAGGAACTTTACCCAAAATAGGAATACGACCAGTTATTGACGGACGGCGACGCGGCGTTAGAGAATCTTTGGAAGAACAGACAATGTCAATTGCAAAATCAGCAGCCAAATTTTTAACTGAAAATTTAATGCATTCAAATGGATTTCCAGTAGAATGTATAATTTCTGATACTTGTATTGGCGGTGTTGCAGAAGCTACAGAAGCCGCAGAAAAATTTAAGAGAGAGGGAGTTGGTTTAACACTTACAGTTACACCAAGCTGGTGTTATGGAACTGAAGTTATGGATTCTGATCCGTTGTTACCTAAAGCTGTTTGGGGATTTAATGGAACTGAGCGACCCGGAGCAGTTTATTTGGCAGCAGCACTTGCCGGATATAGTCAAATAGGCTTGCCGGTTTTCGGAATTTACGGGAAAGATGTTCAAGATTCTAGCGATTTGACTATTCCTGTAGATGTTAAAAGAAAATTATTATTATTTGCAAAAACCGGTTTAGCTGTTGCAGAAATAAAAGGTAAATCATATTTATCAATTGGAAGTGTTTCAATGGGAATTGCCGGCTCCGTTGTTGATCCGCAATTCTTTAATAAATATTTGGGAATGAGAAATGAATATGTTGATATGACTGAAATTGTTAGACGAATTGACGAAAAAATTTATGATGAAAACGAATTTAAAATTGCTTTAAAATGGACATTTGAAAATTGCAAAGAAGGAAAAGATAAAAATAAAAAGGAACATCAACTGACTGATGAAAGAAGAAAATACGAATGGGAAACAGTTGTAAAGATGACATTGATTATTCGAGATTTAATGGTTGGAAATGAAGCATTAGAGAAAAACGGATTTGTTGAAGAAGCTCAAGGACATAATGCAATTGTATCGGGATTTCAAGGACAAAGACATTGGACGGATCATTTTCCAAACGGAGATTTTCCTGAAGCAATATTAAATTCTTCATTTGATTGGAATGGAATTAGACAACCATATATTGTTGCAACAGAAAATGATAGTCTTAATGGAGCAACAATGATTTTCGGACATTTATTAACTAACTCTGCACAAATTTTTGCAGATGTAAGAACTTTCTGGAGTAAAGAATCTGTTAAACGCGTTACCGGTCATAAATTAACCGGGTTAGCAAAAGATGGAATAATACATTTAATAAATTCCGGTTCGGCATCGCTTGATGGAACGGGAAAGCAAAAAATTAAAAATAAACCGGCTATGAAACCTTGGTGGGAAATTACTCCCAAAGAAGCTGAAAAATGTTTGAAAGCAACAACTTGGTATCCGTCAATAAAAGGATATTTTAGAGGCGGAGGTTTTTCATCAAATTTCTTAACAGAAGGCGGAATGCCTTTAACTATGAGCAGATTGAATATTGTTCATGGGCTTGGTCCGGTTTTACAAATTGCAGAAGGTTACTCTGTTGATTTGCCGGAAGAAGTTCATAAAAAATTAAATGAAAGAACCGATCCAACTTGGCCAACAACTTGGTTTGTTCCAAAGCTTATCGGTAAGGGAGCATTTACTGATGTTTATTCAGTAATGTTAAATTGGGGTGCAAATCATTGTGTTGCAAGCTACGGACATATTGGTGATGAATTAATTACTCTTGCATCAATTTTAAGAATTCCAGTTAACATGCATAATGTTGAAGAAAGTAGAATATTTAGACCAAGTTCATGGAATGCTTTTGGGACAGAAGGTTTAGAAGGTGCCGATTTTAGAGCTTGCTCAAGTTTTGGACCTTTGTACGGAAACAAATAATAAATTTTGAATAAGAAAATTAAATTATGCAAGTAGCATTATTTATTCCTTGTCTTAATGAACACATTTACCCGAATGCTGCAATATCTATGGTAAAGGTTTTAAAGTATTTTAAAGTTAATACCGTTTATGTTGATGATCAAACTTGCTGCGGACAACCGGCTTTTAATTCTGGTTATCAAAAGGAAATTATTCCACTTGCTGAGAAATTTATAAATCTATTTGCTGATTATGATTTTGTAATTGCGCCTTCCGGTTCTTGTGTTGGGATGATTAAAAATCATTATGAAGAAATTCATTTTGATATTTCTTTAAATCGGAAATATGAACAACTAAGAAATAAAATATTTGAGTTTACAGAATTTTTAGTGAAAATTCTAAAAATCAACTCACTGTCGGCAGAATTTCCTCACAAAATAACTTTTCATGATTCTTGTCATGCTTTAAGAGA
>JBGSKB010000496.1:0-4155 GCA_041741395.1 Melioribacteraceae bacterium | reverse complement strand
AATAACTCCGGCAATAATTTTTGTTAAGTTAAATAAGAAAAAAGTGTTTTTGAGCTTTGCTGAATATGGTAAAGATTTTTCAATAAAGTCCGGAATATTATTTTCGTTTATTCAACCAATACTTTTTGTACTAATTATTTTAACAATTTCTTTACAAGCAATATCTTTTTCATATTTTATATCAACTATTTTTGTTCTGATTCTTATGCTTATTTCAACTACTCAGTTTTATATATGGCACAAAGGGAATAATGTTAAAAGTAATAAAATCGTTTTAACAATAATTTTGTTACTTGTGATGTTAATTTATCATGGACAATTAAATAGTGAAAAAATAAACCAGAAAGAAGATATAAAAGTAGGTAAGCTTATCAATTTATTTTCGTAAGTTGATTCTTTTTGTTTCTTAATCTGCTCGTTTTACAAATATAAATATACTTTTTGTTGCAAATTTTGAAAAAATTAAATAATTTCTTATTCATTTAAATTATACTTTATATCCAATTTTGAGAAAGATATTGCAAAATAAAATAAGACAATTACTCTATATTAATATTTTCATTATGATTTTTTCATTTCAAATTAATGCTGAAGAAAATCATATTGAAATAGGAATTGATGAAAAATTGGGTGCTGTGCTTAATGGAAATTTAATATTTACAAATTCAGATGGTGAAAAAGTAAAATTATCTGATGTAATCACTAAACCTACTTTGCTGGCGTTTGTATATTATGAATGTCCGGGAATTTGCAATAGCACTTTAACTGAATTAGCATGGGTTGTTGATAGAGTTGATCTTGTGCCAGGAAAAGATTTTCAGGTTTTAACAATTAGTATTGATCATACGGAAACTTCAACAATTGCATCTCAATCAAAAATTGATTTTGTTTCATCATTAAAGAGAAAATTTCCAAATACAGCATGGACTTTTTTAACTTCTGATTCATTGACTATTTCTAAAGTTACATCTCAAGCTGGATTTTATTTTCAAAAAGTCGGTGATGAATATAAACATTCCGGAGGTTTAATTGCAGTTTCTCCGGAAAGAAAAATTTCAAGATATATTTTTGGTTCACAGTTTAATCAGTTTGATGTAAAAATGGCTATGCTTGATGCAAAAGCTGGAAAGACAAATCCAACAGTAGCAAAGTTATTGCAGTTTTGTTTTAGCTATGATCCGGAAGCTAGAAATTATACATTAAATATTACAAGAATTGTTGGTGTAATAATGCTGCTCGGGGTTGGAATATTTTTCGCGTATTTAACAATTTTAAAAAGAAAAAGAATAATTCACAAATAAGTGTTTGAATTACAGGAGATTGGATGGCAAACGGAACAATTGCTATTTCTGAAAAATCATTTTTTGAGGAAGGAACAACAAAAAAAGCAAAAGGAATATTATCTTGGCTGCTAAGCACAGACCATAAAAGAATTGGAATAATGTATTTATTCTCAATTTCAATTTTCTTTTTTACGGGCGTAATTCTTGGTGTTTTGATGCGTCTTGAATTAATTGCTCCCGGCAGAACAATTATGGATGCACAAACTTATAATACCATTTTTACACTTCATGGTGTAATTATGATTTTCTTGTTTATTATTCCGGGAATTCCAGCAGTCTTTGGAAATTTCTTTTTGCCTTTACAACTTGGAGCAAAAGATGTTGCATTTCCAAGATTAAATCTGTTATCATTTTGGATTTATTTAATTGGAGTAATTTTAGTATTAATTTCGTTATTTGTTAAAGGCGGACCAATTGATACCGGGTGGACCTTCTACATGCCGTACAGTGTTAGAACAACAACTAATGTTTCGTTAGCAATTTTTGCGGCGTTTGTTCTGGGGTTTTCTTCAATATTAACCGGATTGAATTTTGTAACAACAGTGCATAGATTACGCGCTCCGGGAATGTCATTTTTCAAAATGCCTTTATTTGTTTGGGCAACATATGCAACGGCGTGGATTCAAATTATTGCTACACCAGTAATTGGAATTACAATTTTATTAGTTATGTTGGAAAGATATTTTGGTGTAGGAATTTTTGATCCGGCATTAGGCGGTGATCCGATTTTATTTCAACATATGTTTTGGATTTATTCTCATCCGGCAGTTTATATTATGATTTTACCGGCGATGGGAGTTGTCTCAGAAATTATTCCAACTTTTGCAAGACGTACAATTTTTGGTTACAGAGCAATTGCAATGTCAAGTTTAGCAATTGCATTTATTGGATATTTAGTATGGGCACATCATATGTTTACAAGCGGAATGAGCGATACTGCAGCAATTGTATTTTCATTTCTTACATTTTTAGTTGCTTTACCAAGTGCTATTAAAGTTTTTAATTGGGTTGGAACTCTTTACAAAGGTTCAATTGATCCGCAACCTCCTTTTTTATGGGTGATGAATTTTATTTTTCTTTTTACAATTGGCGGATTAACCGGTTTGGTTTTAGGAACTCTTGTTACAGATATTCACGTTCATGATACTTATTTTGTTGTTGCGCATTTTCATTATGTAATGTTTGGCGGAACCGGAACAATATTTTTTGCAGCTCTTTATTATTGGTTCCCTAAAATGTCGGGTAAAATGTACAATGTCAAACTCGCAAAAATTAATGCCGGATTATTTTTTATAGCATTCAATACTTTATATTTTCCAAAATTTATTTTGGGATATATGGGAATGCCAAGACGATATTATGATTATCTACCGGAATTTGCAGATTTACAATTAGTTTCAACAATTGGTTCTTGGCTGATGTTATTAACGGTAATTTTAATAATTTATAATTTTGTTTCAGCAATGTTAAATGGACCAAAAGCAGAAGCAAATCCTTGGGGAGGAGTAACATTGGAATGGCATATTCCATCACCGCCACCGTTAGAAAATTTTGATGAAATTCCAACTGTGACTCACGAACCGTATGATTTTAGTCAATTAAAAACAATGAAATATATTCCTAAAGGAGAATCTAATGATTAATCATTCGATTGATTTGACGCATAAACATCGCGATGATGTTGGTTCAAGAATGGGAATGTGGTTATTTCTATTTACAGAACTTTTATTGTTTGGTGGTTTATTTTTAATTTATGCTGTTTACCGACGTGAGTATATTGCTCAATTTAGAGTTGCGGCAATGGAATTGAATACCACAATTGGTGCGTTAAATACAATAATATTATTAACAAGTAGTTTAACAGTTGCTTTATCAATTGCGGCATTGCAAAAGGGAAATAGAATGCTTTCCATTCTATTATTGGTAATGACAAATATTTTAGCTTTTTCATTTATGGTGAATAAATTTTTTGAGTGGTCTGCAAAAATTCATCACGGAATTTATCCCGGAAGTGAACATTTATTGAATTTACCAAATGGACAAATTTTATTTTACGGTTTGTATTACATTATGACTGGACTTCACGGATTGCATGTTATCATTGGGTTAATTTTTCTAACAACAGTTTTATCTTTTATTATTACCGGTTCAGTTAATAAAGATAATTATGTAAAGTTAGAAAATGCCGGACTTTATTGGCATTTAGTAGATTTAATTTGGATTTTCCTTTTCCCATTATTTTACCTAATTCAGTAGGAGATTTAAATGCAAGAAAAACATTCGCATGAAAATCATAATATTAGTTACAGTAAATATTTACTCGTTTGGGTAAGCTTAATAGCATTTACTTCAATAACTGTTACGATTGCCGGAATAAATTTAGGTGATTATACTTTAGCAATCGCATTATTCATTGCTGCAATAAAATCAGCATTAGTAATTAATATTTTTATGCATATAAAATTTGAAGATCCAATTTTCAAAGTATTTTTATCAATAAGTGGTTTTACGTTAATAGTAATTTTTACATTAACATTTTTTGATTATTTCTATAGGTAGAATTTTTATGAATACAGACCCAACCGCATATGGGCAATATGTAGATTCAACAATGATGTACATTACAATCATTTCACTTATTTTCTTATTGGGAATAAGCGCAACGATGGTTTATTTTGTATTTAAGTTCAACCGTAAAAAGGGAGTAAAACCTGTTGATATTCACGGAAGCATTTTACTTGAAACTATTTGGTTTGTTATTCCATTAATTTTAGTAATGTCAATGTTTTATTATGGTTTTATTGGATACAAA
>JBGSKB010000495.1:0-3077 GCA_041741395.1 Melioribacteraceae bacterium | reverse complement strand
TTCTTCACCAAGCTTTCCGTATTTAACATTTATATCATAATATGATTCAGTAATACCATCATTATTTGATGGAAGATAATGGCTTAAAGATATAAAACCATTTGAATCACTTGGTTCATTAAACCCTTTAAATTCTTCTAGACTTAGTACTTCAAATTGACCATAACCAGAAGACTTATTTTTACCAAAACCTATTTCGAATACTGATTTTATGATTTCATCACAATTAAATTGAGAATATTTTTCCTCATCAATTATTTTTATAAAAACATTAATAATAACATCTTGATCAAGATATTTGGGATTTTCTGAAAATAAATTACCGTCTTTACTCTTAAAAGTAGTTCTATCAATTTCGACACTAATTCTTAAATCATTAAAGAATTTTGGAGGATCAGCAAGTTTACTTTTTTCCAAGGAATCATTAAAACTATTTAAATCATTATTAAGGAAAAGATTTAGTTGATCAACAGTAATATACTTTTGTGCTTTAATTTCTTTTTGAGTTATGAAATTAACTACCTTATCTTTCTTTTTAGAATGATCAAATTTTTCTGGGGATAGTTTAAGAGGCTTTGGCAAAAATATTACACCATTTTTCTCAAGAAATCCATCAGATATAGTAAACAAAGGATTATTTTCTGAAAACATTTGTAATAAACTAATTAGTTTTTCCTCACCGTGCATATCTTTAAATCGCCATGCAAAATGACCAAATATTGTATCAGACTGAAGTTCAGAAAGTAAGCCGGATTTTAGTTTTAGTTTTAGATTTTTTATTGTTGCCATAATTAATTTTCTTCAATTGTTAGTTTACACCAGCCAAGTTGATATAATTCTTCATCAATATTTACGTTAAAAGTTGTATGAGCTTCTTCTAATCTTTTGTTTCTTCCCGGATTCTTAAATTTTGGTATTTCAACATCATCATAAAGTTTAAAATAACTACCGCCACCAAATCCAAGATTTACCAAATATTCATTCTTTTCCAAGTTAAAATCAAATAATATTTTTTCTAATATTGTAAGATATGCAGTAGCACCGCGAGGTTCCTTTTCCATTTCCTTAAATTTTCTAACTAACGGTCTTGCTTTGTTAATTTGATTTTCAGAATAATTTTCAAGTTTTTTTCGTAAGATAGAAATATTTAGATTTCCCTTACTCCTAATTTGAGATGTAAATTCAACTCCTGGATCTAAAGTTATCAAGTTAATTGATGGTGGTCTATTTACTGCCTCAACACTGAAATTTTCAGAACCAATATATTCTGAATCGGTAATTACAAATTTGTCTTCTATTTTTGCTTGATTTGGATTAATACCTAGCGGATTTTTATCCGGATCCCGATGTAAAATTGTTGTAAACATACCTTTAATAGAACTAGCCGGAATATAAAAATTTCCATTTGAATTTATAAATTCTTGAATAAATTTCTGACCATCTCTTTTTTCACCTTTAATAAAATCTAGGAATGTTTCAACTGCAGAAACCTTATAATCAAAAGACTCGTCACTAAAAATATGTTTGTTTTTTTCAATGATCTTAATAATATCAACGAATTTGTAATCCCTTTTAAAATCAAATAGATTTGCTTTAGCAATAACTTTACTAGCATTAGAATTATTTAACTTTGCTACATAATTATCAATTAAAATATAATCAAGATTATAAGAAAGCTGATTGCCATTTGAAATATGTAAAGGGGTTAGTGTTTCAAAGTTTAGAGTAATCATATTATTCACTTTATTTGGATAATAATTTAACTTCAACAGCACCATAGCCTCTGCTGCCCGAACCGCCAAGATAATCGTTATTTAAAAGTTTAATTCCCTCATCAAGAATAGATATATTAAGTCTTTCATCATTTTCATCAAGAGAACGTATCAGAACATCTCCAATAAATACTGTATTTGGTGGAATTCTTTCAGTAGTTCGAAGGGCTCCGTGCTGAGCTGTTCCGGTCTTTCTATCAATTTTAATTTCAGTTTTGACTTCGGTTTGAATATTACCATTCATGAACTTTTCCTTAAACTCATCATTGAGTACTAAATCTCTAAAAATAAATCTTGTTGGTGAACTATCATCACCACCAAATCCGGTCGATATTGACTTATCATTAAAAAGTTTTGATTCTGTTTCTAACAATGATCTTAATTTTCCTTTAAGTGAACTACCAGGAATATAAGGCAATTTTGAAACCGGATCTTTGATAAATTGATTATCAATACCTCCAATTTCTGGTTTATCGTTACCGATTCCAATGTGAAGACCGGTTACAACCTTAACAGATATTTTAAAATTCTTTTTTAACATAATTAACTCTCTATATTATTTTTATAAAGTTTTCGGGAAATATGCAACTAAAGCTTCTAGATGAAGTTTTAATGCATTCATATATTTAGTAAAATCTGCTTCTTTCGAAATAACTGTGTTAATTCTATCATTTAAGAACTCTGCAAATGGTTTAGTTTTTAATCTACCTGCAGCATATTCAGCGTTTGCTTTTAGAACCAATAGTTGTACCTTCTTTTCATCCACACCTAAATTTGAATTATAAATTCTTAGAAAAGAATCATAAAATTTTCTTAATTGGTTACTGTTTAATTTTGAATTGCTCTTAAAATCATATGCAACATCTTTTACATTATTTGCACCATTATCATCAATAAGAACTGAGTTAATTTTATCCCCAACAAAAAATGGTGGATATTTTGAATTTTGAATTGCCATATTTATCTCCTATTATTTTCTAGTCCCGTAAATTGTTTCACAAATAAGTGGATAAAGAATTTTTTCTAAAATTTCAGCATCACCTGAACCCTTCTTATTTATTTTTAAAGCATTTTCAAAAAATGTTTCAACTTCTGGATTATAATATTCGCTATTTGATTTTTTTAATAATCTATTTATCATATAATTTAGTTTGGGATGCCACATTAAATATTGGGTATCATTTTTTTCTGCGAAGTCTTGCATAATCCTAGAAAAAGTTAACATATTTCTAAGTACACCTTGAGTAACTTTATTTTTATCATCTTTTTCCCAACCAACCAATAAGTTTTTTAATTTTAATATCT
>JBGSKB010000494.1:0-5213 GCA_041741395.1 Melioribacteraceae bacterium | reverse complement strand
AAAATATTCATTTAAAAAATTACTTATCGTTTTTAAATTTTCAACCGGCGTATTTTCCGTTTGATTTAAACAAAATGTAAAAGGTCTTTCCTTTTTTATTCTAACAAGATGTTCTAAGATATTTTTCTTATCAAGATTAATATAACCAAATGTAAATTTTTTATAGAAAGATGTAAATTGATAAATCAATTTCTTTTTGGTATCAACAGTTTTTACATATTTTGGGTAGCCGATTTTTTTTAAAATAGAATAAAAGCCAAATAGATGAAATATCAATACATCTTCATTAGTCCTAAAACTATTACTGCTTGTTTTAATTAATTCATCTTTGAAAATTTCTTCTATTTTATAAAGTACTGATTTTAAAAGTGGCTTAACTCCGTGACGAATATTATAATATATTGCCTTGCCAAATTTTGATTTAATTAATTTTCTTGTATTAACAATTGCATATTGGTGATTATTCCTTTTTTCTTGCTTCCTTAAAGTTATATCTAATGCTTTTTTATTTGGAATTGGTATTATTTCAGATACATAAATTCTTGGAAATCCATCTTCATTAAAGAAAAAATCCGGCTCACAAAAATTTCCTAAAAACATATCATCATTAAAGTAAACAAAGTGTTCTTCTAAAGTTTTAATATGATGAATTTGAGATTCAATTCCCCTGGCGCTGTAAGTTGGTAAATTATCTTTATTATTAAAAATTTCTGAATGATCAACGATTTTTATTTTTGGATGCGTTGTGTTTAACCAATTGGGGACTTGATTATCAGTTACGATAAAAATGTTATTTACCCAATTTGCATATTTAGAAATTGAACGTAATGAAAATTTTAATTCTTCATTATCCATAAAACGAAAATCAGAATTGGAATCCCTAAGAATACTTCCAACTTTTTTTGCTTTCATAATTTTCCTTAAATTCCAATCTGGATCAGAACCATCCACCCAAGTATATACAATATCAATTTTCATTTTTATGGTACTTTTTTTCGAAATTAAAACCTAAAATTACTGATAAAATATTTTAATATGCCAATTGGTTTAAATTATTTTAGCACTTAATAATATTAACGACACCGAACAATTATTCGATTTGTTTACCTATTCAGCTTTGCCTATTTTTACGTATTACACACATAGAACTAAAATAAATTTTGAATACATATAGAAGAATTATAGCTTTTGTTATTCCATTCTGGAAACACTTAATTTTAGCAGTAATTTTTACATTTCTTTATTCTTTAATGCATGGCGCTTCAGTTTATTTATCAATTCCGTTACTAGATACTTTATTTAATCAATCTGGAAATGTTGAAAAATCTTCTTCTGTAACTGAAAATATTCAGAATAGTTTCATTCCGCAATTTGTAACTGATTTTATTAATTCTATTTCTGATTCCTTTCACCGATTTATTTTTATGGGTGAAACAACGGACATATTATTTAAAATTTGCATTCTTATAGTAGCTGCTTTTTTTGCTAAAGGCATTTTTGATTATCTTCAAGACTATTACTTATCGTATGTTCAACAAGGAACAATTAAAAGAATTAGAGATTCAGCTTATATTCATTTGCATAAATTGCCAATGAGCTATTTTAAGAATGAACGAACCGGTGATTTAATTTCTAGAATTACAAATGATGTAAATGTTGTTCAGCATAGTTTTTCAATTGTTTTCTTAAGCTTATTTAGAGAACCGGTAACAATTATTGTTTTTATGGGTATTGCTATTTCAATAAGCTGGAAATTATTTTTGATTTCGTTAGTCATCTTACCAGTTTCTGGTGCATTAATTGGAACAATTGGAGTTAAACTAAGAAGACAAACGAAAATGCTTCAAAAAGAAATGGGAAATATTACATCAATTTTGCAAGAATCAATTACTGGTGTAAAAATTGTTAAAGCTTTTGGAATGGAAGAATATGAAAATAGAAAATTCATGAACTTCACCAAAACATATTTTAAAACTGCGATTAAAAAAGTTAGAATTCAATCAATTTCTTCTCCAAGTACCGAATTTATTGCTGTATTGGTTGGTGTTGTAATTATTTATTATGGCGGAATTTTAGTTTTAGTTGATGAAACAATGAAGGCAAGCGAATTTTTAGGATTTCTATTAGCAGTGTTCCAAATGATTCCGCCAATGAAAACTTTAGCAACTGTGAATAATAGAATTCAAGAAGCAATAGCTGCTGGAGATAGAATTTTTGAGGTTATTGATACGGAACCCAAAATTAAAAATGTTGAAAATCCAAAAGTAATCGATGGATTTAATGAAAGTATAGAATTTCAAAATGTAACATTTAAATATGATGATTCAGATGAAATTATTTTAGACAATATTTCTCTAAAAGTTAAAAAAGGTGAAATAATTGCATTAGTCGGTGGAAGCGGTGCCGGCAAAACAACTTTTGTTGATTTAATTCCCCGATTTTACGATCCGGTTTCCGGTAAAATTTTAATTGATGGGAATGATACAAAAGAAATTTCACTTGAAAGTTTAAGAAAATTAATGGGAATTGTAACTCAAGAAACTGTTTTATTTAATGAATCTATCAAAAAAAATATTGCATATGGATTAAAAGATTATCCGATAGAAAAAGTAATTGAAGTTGCAAAAATTGCAAATGCACATAATTTTATTGAAGATATGCCTTATAAATATGAAACTGTAATAGGTGAACATGGAACAAAAATTTCCGGTGGTCAGCGACAAAGATTATCAATTGCACGGGCACTTTTAAAAAATCCGCCAATAATGATTTTTGATGAAGCTACATCGGCACTTGATAATGAATCGGAAATGTTAGTTCAAGAAGCAATTGAAAGACTTATGGCAAGCCGTACAACATTTGTAATTGCCCATAGATTAAGTACAATTAGAAATGCAAATAGAATTTTAGTTTTAGATAAAGGTAAAATTGTTCAGCAAGGAAATCATCAAGAATTACTAAATGATGAAAATGGTTTGTATAGAAAATTATATGAACTTCAATTCAGAAATTTAGAATAGTTTATTTACTTTAAAATAAACAGAATAGAGAAAAAAATGATTGTTGGAATTACACCAAACTATCAGAAAAAAGAAATTTTACAATTCTTAAAAGAATTTATTAACAAACTTTCTGTAGCTGAGATCAAATTTGTGCTGAGTGATTCAGTATTAAAAGCAGAAAATGATTTAGATGTTGATTGGAAAAAATTCAAATTATTTAAAGATGAGGAATTATCAAAAAATTGTGATGTAGTTATTTCAATTGGCGGAGATGGAACTTTGCTTCATACTGCATATCATGCCCGGTTTACTCAAACTCCTTTAGTCGGTGTTAATTTTGGCAAACTCGGATTTCTTACGGAATATGATACAGACAGAATTGATGAACTTATTGTTAATCTTAAAAAAGAAAATTTAATAATCGAAAAAAGAAATACGCTACACGGAAAGTGTTTGTCTGAAGAAAGTGAAACCCTTTATGCAATAAATGATATTGTAATTGATCGTGGAAAATATCCTAAGATGATTGAGATTACAATTGAAGTTGATAATGAATACGTAAGTACATTTTCTGCGGATGGAATTATAATTGCAACTCCAACCGGATCAACGGGATATTCTTTATCAACGGGCGGACCAATTGTTAATCCGCAGACAAAAGCAATTACACTGAGTCCAATTTCTCCTCACACTTTAACAATGCGTCCATTAGTAATTTCGAGTAATCAAAAAGTTGTGATAAAATCTTTTTCACCTTTTCAAAATGTTCAAGTAATTTGTGATGGACAAAGAGTAAGTTACCTAAAACCAACGGCAATATTAGAAATTACCAGAAGTGAATTTGATCTAAATTTAGTTCACAGTTTGCAGAAACATTATTTTGAAATTCTCAGAAAAAAACTTTATTGGGGAATTGATATTAGAAACATTAAAAATTGATAAAACAAAATGAAGATCATTTTATTGCTTTTTCTTTCAATTACAATATATGCCCAAGAATATAAATTAATTGAAGATACTAAAACTAAAAAATTAATGCTCGTCGGAATTTCAACGAGAGATGCATTTCAAGATTACAATTTTTCAAATTGGTTTAATGAAGAATATGAAAATTATAAAGTTGATACTGATTTAGTTAATCAGCATAAATCAGAAATAGTTGATAAAAAAATTAAAATAATTTTAGGAACTTGGTGCAGTGACAGCAGAAGGGAAGTTCCAAGATTCTTAAAAGTACTTGATTTTATTGGCTTTCAAGATGATAATCTTGCAATAATAAATGTTGATAGAGCAAAAAATGGATTATCTGATGAAACTGCTGATTTGGAAATTGAATTGGTTCCAACAATAATAATTTATGAAAACAATAAAGAAATTGGAAGAATTATTGAAACACCAAATGAAACTTTGGAAAAAGATTTAATTGAAATTGTTGATTAAATTTTATCCAACGGTTGCGTAACGCAAATTATCCGAATAATAATCTTTAAGTTTTTTCTTTATCATAAAATGTTTTGAATCTTTTAAGCTATTATCTTTTTCAACAATATTAAAAGCATCTTCCTTTGCTTTAACTAGAATTTGTTGATCTGATGTTAAATCTGCAAAAATCAAACTTGGAAACCCACTTTGCATTTTACCAAAAATATCACCGGGACCGCGCAATTTTAAATCAATTTCGGAAAGTTCAAATCCACTTGCAAATTTAACCATTGCGTTTAATCTAATTTTTGATTTATGAAATTCAATTTGGGCTTTTGATAAATAATCAAAATTAAAATTGAAGTTTTTTGTTTTTGCAGATAAATCATTTTTTGTAATTAAAATACAATATGCTTGTTTGTTTCCTCGTCCAACTCTTCCTCTTAATTGATGGAGTTGAGAAAGTCCAAATCTTTCCGAATCATTAATAATAATAATATTTGCATCCGGAATATCAATCCCGACTTCAATAACTGTTGTAGAAATCAACACATCAAATTCTTTATTTTTAAACCGATGCATCGTTTCATCTTTTTCTTTCCAGCTCATTCTTCCGTGAAGCAATCCCAATTTTAAGTTTTGTAAAAATGAACCTTTCAATTTTTCGAAGTAAACTTCGGCAGCTTTCAAATCTAATTTCTCAGATTCTTCAACTAACGGAAACACTATAAATGTTTGATATCCTTGTTTGTATTTATCAATTACAAAATTGTAAATTTCCGGTAAACT
>JBGSKB010000493.1:0-1631 GCA_041741395.1 Melioribacteraceae bacterium | reverse complement strand
AATGCCGTTCTTGATTTATCATATTTTACATTTGATGTAAGAACTTTCATAAGAATTGAAAGTAATTTTGAAATTGGACTAAGCACAATACTTATAAAATATAATGGAGTTGCAATGAGTTTAGAAATTTTTACGGGATGTTTATTTGCCCATACTTTTGGCGTAACTTCAGCAAATAAAATTACAATTATTGTCAGTATTATTATTTGAATTATTAATACAATATCAACTGAGTAATTATAAATTTTAGCAATATCTAATGCGATTGATACAGAAATAATAGAAGCGGCAACATTGCTTATAGTATTTCCAATCAGAATTGTAATTAAAAGTTTCTTAGGAAAAGCAATAAGTTTTGCAATATATTTCCCAATATGTTTTGAAGTCTTGTTAATTTCATCTAATTTTTTGTCATCTAGTGAAAATAATGCAACTTCTGAACTGGAAAATAAAGCAGAAAATAACAGAAGAACAATAAGTAAAATTGTTCGATAAAACCAATCCACGTCCAAAAATATTCTTAACCTATATTATTAAACATAAAAACTAAAATGGTAAATCATCATCTTCGGCTACAGCACTATTTGTAGATTCCGTTTGAACAAAATTAGTTGTTTCATGTGTAGAACTTTGAGTTCCGCTTTCAGAACTATCTAAGGGTATTATGCTAAATTTATCTGCTATAATTTCTGTAACATAAACTTTTTGACCGTCTTTATTTTCATAATCTCTTTTGCTAATTCTACCTTCGACATAAAATTTTCTACCTTTTTTAAGATTTGCTTTTAGAAAATCTGATACACCGAAAATAACAACGTTATGCCAAGTTGTTTCATTTACCCAATTACCATCTCTGCCTTTATATCCGTGTGTTGTTGCAATTGAAAAAGTAGTAACTTCAGTATTATTTGTTGTAAACCGATGTTCTGCATCTTGACCTAAATTTCCAATGAGCATAATTTTATTTAATGAAAAAGCCATTACTATTTTCTCCGTTAATTAATTAAATTACTCAGTGACAATAAAAGCATCTTTAAACATATTTTGATTCCAAAAACCTTCCCTTACCATCTGGGCTTCAGATTTAGTTTTAAATGGAGTACTTCTTACAGTATAAAGTGCATTTACGTTGTTGTAAATAATTGATAATCTAAAAGGTACTTTAGATTCGTTTTCTTGCATAAATTGTTCTGCTCTCGCTTTTGTAGAAAAAGCTCCAAGTTGCAAGAAGAATCCATGTTCAGATGATTTTAGCATTTCATCTTTAGATTTATCCCTATCATCAAAAGTATTATCAACTTCCTTCTTCAATTCATCAACATCTTTAGTTTTATTTTTTGATTCGTCAACCTCATCAAAAACATAAACTTCTTCTGCGTCAGCGTTAGTTTTTTGCTCTTCTTCATCTGAAGACTGGAAAATTGAACATGCTGAAAAAGAAAAAATAAGTAGAAGAATTAATAAGTTTTTCATTTTTTATCTTTTGTTTGTTGGTTAATATTCAAAAATACTTAGCTTAATTTAAAATATCAATTAATAAAATAATCTCTCAAAAGTTCCTTTTTCAAAAATTGGCAAATTATTTTTATCGAAAGTTATTTTTTTTGCTAATTCTAAACTTCCAGGTATTT
>JBGSKB010000492.1:0-4263 GCA_041741395.1 Melioribacteraceae bacterium | reverse complement strand
TTTAAATTAAGTTATATTAATAATTAAAGTTATTTTTTATATGAAATGTCCTAACATAAAGAATAACAATTGCTTAGCCATTTTTTCTTATTTTCTTAAAACAAGATCGTAAGTCTGAATTCATTTTTTTTTATTTAATTTTGAATAAGCAATACTTAGATATGCTTAAGTGTTATATTTAATTAAATTTTTATTTTTTTACGATCATTAATTTTTTTTAAATTTTGTTTTAGTTATTTAATAAGTTTATTGATTCTCTCAAATCTTTGGTTCTTAAATGAGAGTATATTTCAATCGATAAATTATCTTCGTGACATAATGATTTGTTGCGCAGTAATACTTGCTACTTTTTGCATTAACAATTTTTTGTTAAATATAAAGCCCGAATAAATCGGGCTTATTTTAAAAAATATTTGCAACAACAGCGCGACTATTTTTAGTTTATAAAATTAGTATCACTGGTTCGACTTTATACAGCAAAACATTTATTCTGCTGAGTAATTTGATTCAAAGGAAAATGCAACACACTTAAAAATTTTAAAAAATAAAAAGTAATATTGCAATATCCTTCTACTTATTAAGCATATTTTTCCTCTTTTCTTTTTTTCTCAGTAGCCATTGCTTTTCGAACATATGTAGTTATTTGTTTCATTTCATCTTTAAAATCATCATAATCTAATGCCAAACCATTTATATATGCACTCCAACCTGCTGTTTGTTTTGAAAAATGAATTGCCGCCTCAATTTCTTCTTTTGTAGCACCAAATAATTTAGCTACTTCCGAATGGAAGTGAACACAATATTTGCATTTTGACACAGATGAAATAGCAAGTCCCATTAACTCTTGATACTTTAATGGAATTAATCCTTCTGTCAATTGCATTTTTTTAAATAAGCTCCATTCTTCTTCTAATGTATTATCTGGAATTGAATTGAACATCGTTGGAACGATGCCAAGCATTTCTTTTATTTCACTATTTATTTTTTCGCGGTTCATTTGATTTATCCCTTTTATTAAAAAATTGATTAACTATTTTTTAAATATGTTTTTTAAATATATAGCTAAACCTCCTTTCTCGAACCATATACTTAATTTGTCATTCATGTTTGAATGAAAATTTGATAGCATGTTTAATAAATTGTGCTAACTAAATCTCGAAATTTACATTAAGAAATTTGGACTAATAACTATACAAGAATTAAGTAATGAATTAACTCAGAATGAAGAGAAAAAATATTAAAGAATAGAATAAATGGAATATATCCGACACAATATCTGTTTAAAACAGCATAAAAATTATAATAAATTTCAAATCAAATTACAAATAAATAAAATTCTTCAATTTGCAAATCTTCGAAAAAGCAGTTTAATCATGATTGTTAAAATTTATTTCACTCACTACTAGTTTAACATTTCAACAGATTGTCTCAAATCCTCAGCTCTTAAATGTGCATAAATCTCAGTTGTTTTAATATCCGCGTGACCTAATAACTTTGACACTTGATAAATGCTTACACCTTTTTGAACTAACCAACTTGCAAAAGTATGGCGTAAAGAATGGAAATTAAGTTTGGGATTAATTTCAACTTTCTTTAAATATCTCTTGTAATTCTTAACAACATAATCTTGCTTAATTTGTTTGCCATTGAGATTAAAAATAAATTCACATGTTTTTGATTTAAGTAATTCTTCAAAAACATTAATACTTTTATTATTTAATGGAATTGTTCTAACTTTCTTCCCTTTTGTAATATGATTTTGATTATTAAGTATTACAAAATTATCCTTAAGATTTACTTGACTCCATCTTAGTGAAAGAATTTCCATTTGTCTCAAACCAGTATTTACAGCAATTTCAACAATAGATTTTAAAAGAGGATTATCAATTACTTCAATTAGTTTATTGTATTCTTCCTTCGTAAAAAACAATGGTAATTTTTCTGGAGAATTTATTCTTTTTAAATTTTTCGCTGGATTGGATTCTATTTTTTCCATCTCAGTCCCCCAATTAAAAGCAGCTTTAATATTTATTAAATCTTTTCTGCCAGCATGCAGGGATACTTTCCTAATTCTATGTTGAATAAATTCATCAATTTGAAAAGTTTTAATTGTGTTTATACTAACATTTCCTAAAAATTTAATGAGGAAATTAAAAGTAGTTTTGTATTGAAGCGTTGTTTTCCAGGTGTGATGGCTTTCAGAATAGTTTAAATATTCTCTAAAGAATTAATTTAGATTAAGTCCGACTTTTTGAAGTTGGTTATTTTGGATTTCAAAGGATTTCAGAAAATTTAGTGCTTCAGACTTATATTTTGTTCCGGTTGATTTTGAGGTTCTTTTCCCATTAGGCTGGTCAAAATAAATATAGTAGATATTATTTTTTTTCTTGGAAAGAAACATGATATTTCTCCTTCCAAGTTCAAATAATTACGATTTGTTAACCAAAAAAGTAATTAGTGACTGCTAACCTCTTGTTTTTATTGGTAGCTCGTCGGGCTCATAACCCGAAGGTTCTAGGTTCAAGTCCTAGTCCCGCTACTAAAGCCCTTATTTTATAAGGGCTTATTTTTTATCTACACAATTACTACACACGATTTTTCAATAAATTTATATTATTTCTAACCAAATAACAATTACCTATTATGTTATTTTAATCTTATAAATGAGTTTTAATATATATTTGACAAAAATAAACTAAGATTTTTTGAATTTACAACAGCATACATTCAAAATACAAAATCAGAAAATCGAAAAATTTTATCTATAATATATAATTTACTGATAAACCTTTGTTGGGCAAAATATCAATTTGTTTTTTTTGAACAGTAAAAATTGCTAATGTGAAATTTGAATGTAGCGAAGTGAATAACGAAAATTACTAAGTTAATTACTTGTTTTAATAGTGTTAAAAGGTGATCTATTTCAATTACAACTAATTTATTTTCCATTTTCCGTTCATTTTTTTGTATCTATAATTTTAAGTGGGATTTAATTTAATATGGTTTCAAAATTGATTAGAAGCCGAAAAGGAAAAATAAATTATTTCAAGTATTAGTTTATTATCTAAGTTAAAAATTACTATCACTTCTAACTATTTTTTTTAGGTTCATATATTTAAATTAAGGTGATAAAAAACAACCTACAAATTGAAAGTAGTTAATTTATTGGATAATTATTATTCTTTATAATATTACTCCCTTAACAACTCCATCAAAAAAATGCAACTTAACTGGATTTATATATAAATCAATTTTTGACTTTGGTTTTAACTCATCATCCGAAATTACTCTTGCTGTAAATTGAACTTCATCCATTGTAAAATAAATAAAAGTTTCGTTACCCATTGGTTCTACAACTTCAACTTCAATAGTTATCATTGGTAGATTGCTTGATACACTTTTTAATAAAAAATTCTCCGGTCTGATTCCTAAAATTACTTGTTCGCCAATAAAAGCTTGAAGTTTAGCATCATATTTTTCCGATAAATTTATTCTTAATTGATTTTTATCAGAAAAGAAAACCAAACTTTTTTCTTTCACAATTTTTCCATTAACAAAATTCATTGCGGGACTTCCAATAAAAGAAGCAACAAACTTGTTATTCGGATTATTATATAAATCAATCGGTTTATCAATCTGCTGAATTATTCCATCTTTCATCACAACTATTCTATCGCCCATTGTCATAGCTTCCACTTGATCATGAGTAACATAAATCATAGTTGCTTCTAGCTTAAGATGAAGTTTAGAAATTTCAGTCCGCATTTGAACGCGTAACTTTGCATCGAGATTGCTGAGAGGTTCATCAAACAAAAATACTTTTGGTTTACGAACAATTGCTCTTCCCAAAGCTACACGCTGTCTTTGCCCGCCAGATAGAGCTTTTGGTTTTCTATTTAATAAATCCTCTAAGCCCAATATGTTAGAGGCTTCCTCAACTCTTTGTTTAATTTCACTCTTATTAAATTTTCTAATTTTCAATCCAAATGCCATATTTTCAAAAACAGTCATATGCGGATATAGGGCATAATTCTGAAAAACCATCGCAATATCTCTATCTTTTGGTGCAACATCATTTACCAAATTTCCATCAATATATATTTCACCTTCAGTAATTTCTTCTAAGCCGGCAATCATTCTAAGTGTTGTTGATTTTCCGCAACCGGAAGGTCCAACCAGTACAATAAATTCTTTATCATTAATTTTTAAATTTACGTCATCAACAACTTTTGTTGTGCCGTTATAAATTTTAGATATATTTTT
>JBGSKB010000491.1:0-11299 GCA_041741395.1 Melioribacteraceae bacterium | reverse complement strand
CTTAATAGTTTACATGTAAAATTTTGTTTCAAAGATATATTTAGCATTTTATTAGAAAGGTTTATTGGTACTTTAAATTTCCTAATTTATTTATAAAGAAGACTTACTTTGACAAATTGCTTTTTAGCTGTCAGCCTTCTTGAAGTAATATATAAATATTGTCTTACCAGTTTATCAACCTTTGCTTTTTTGCAACAAACCCTGGAACTATAAAAAATATCATAACATCAAAAAAAATTAAACATGAAGATAATGTTCAACTTTCTAAATTATATTTTGCATGGAGATCTGAAAAAGGGTATGGAAAATATGATGCTGCGCTTGATGTTCTTGCAGATATTTTAACCGGATCAAAAAGTTCAAGATTACAAAAACATTTAATTCATAATTTGCAAATTGCACAAGATGTTTCAGCATTTCAATATTCTGCAAAATATGACGGCGCATTTTTTATTACAACAACTGCTCAGTTAAATTGTAATTTGGAAAAATTAAAGGAAGAAACTTTTAATATTCTCAATCAAATTATTTCTGAAGGAATTACCGATTTAGAATTAGAACGTGCAGTAAATAGTTACAAATCATCCTACATTTATTCACTTCAAAATTTGGATAATTTGGTAAATCAAATTAATAATTACAATTGCAATTTGGGTGAACCGAATTCTATTGTTAATGACATCAACAGATATTTGACATTAACGAAGGAAGATATTAAAAATGCCGCAAAATTATTTTTGGATAAAAATTTTGTAGAACTTCACATTATTCCAAAACAGAAAAACTAATTATTTAAAATTTACAAATTGAACCGGAAAGTCTAAATCGGCTTCTCTAATGTTATTAATTACAGCTTGAAGTTCATCCTTTTTTGCACCTTGAACTCTAACTTGTTCATCCATAATTTGAGCATTAACTTTTAATTTCATAACTTTAATTAAATTGGTAACGTGTTTTGCATTTTCTTTACTGATTCCATTCTGTAAACTAATTACTTGCTTAACTCGTCCGCCGCTTGCAGATTCAATTTCTTTCAATTTCATTACTTTTAGAGAAATTTTTCTTTTAATAAATTTTGATTGAAGAATATCAATTGAAGTTTTTAATCCATACTCATCTTTTGAATTTATTGAAATACTTTTGTCACTTTTACTTAAATCCAAAGTAGTGTTGGTATCTTTTAAATCGTATCTCTGAGTAATTTCCTTTTTTGCTTGATTCAATGCGTTATCAATTTCTTGGAAATCAACTTCAGAAACAATATCAAATGAAAAATTTTGTGCCATAAATTTTTTTAAGTTTTTAAGTTTAAATATAATGTTAAATATTTTTTAAAAATAGAACACAGATAACATAGAAAAAAAAGATAATTACGGAATAAATTTATTTCTGTTTAAGCGATGCAAACTGCGAAAATCATGTTCTTTTCAGCGTCATCAGTTTTCTATTTCGCTGAACAACATATCTGAACTTTTATTTTAAATAATATATAAAGTAAAAATTTCATTCATTGTCGGGGTGATAGGATTTTCCCGTAGGGATCACTATGTGAGAACCTACGACTTTCCCGATCAAAGATCGGGACGTGCTACCGGCAAATCAACTTCACCTTTAATTAACTTTTCAATAAAAATTTTACTCTTTTTCTTTTTCAAAAAAAGTTCTGCATTAAATGCATTAATTTTTGACGTAAATTCTTTTGTAAAAACAATCTTCCAAGGAACAAATGGTTTTGTAGATTTTGTTTGACCAGAATTATGTTCAGAAAATCTACGTTCGAGATTATTTGTATGACCAGTATAAAATTTATCTACCTTTTCACTTTTTAGAATATATAAAGTAAAAATTTCATTCATTGTCGGGGTGATAGGATTTGAACCTACGACTTCTTCGTCCCGAACGAAGCGCGCTACCGGACTGCGCCACACCCCGAAAAATTGATTTATATCAATACTTAAAATTAAGCACAATATTTTATTAAAAAAAAGAAAAATAAAACGATAATCTTATTAATTATACTCTTAATTCGAATTTAAATTACTTCTGTGGAAAAATGCAAGTTGGTACTGAACAAATTTATTCAAAACTGAACAAAATCCAAAATTTACCCACAATTCCAAAAATTATGTTTGATGCAATCAGCATTATAAAAACTGAACCTGGTAATGTTATAAAAATTTCTGAAATAATTGGAAAAGATCAAGGAATGGCTGCAAAAATTTTATCTGTTGCAAATTCTCCACTTTACGGAATGTTAAGAAGAGTTTCAACTTTAGAATTTGCAATTATGATAATGGGTTCAAATGAGCTTGAAAAAATTGTAACTGCAATTTCATTATCAAATGCAATTAGATTTAAACCAATTCCTAATTTTAACGAACAAAATTATTGGAAACATTCAATGTCTGTTGGATTGGTTGCAAAAGATATTGCCAGAAGATTAGGCTTTCCGGAAATTGCCGGAGATGCTTTCGTTGGTGGAATTTTACACGATATCGGCATTCAGTTAATTGTAAAATATTTTCCGGAAGAGTTTCAGCAAATTCATTCAAACCTAAATAGTGATAAAAGATTTATTGATTGCGAAAATACAATTTTTGGAATTTCTCATCAAGAAATTGGTGCATATCTTCTAAAAAAATGGAATCTACCATCATCAATTATTGACTGCGTGCAATATCACCACACTCCAGAAAATTCTATAGAAAATAAAGAGCTTGTCTCAGTTGTTCATCTTGCTGATTATATTACAAACGAATTTAATAATGGAAAAGGTTTTTGGGATCAAGGAGTTGAATTAAACATTTCTTTATGCAATTCACTTGGTTTTGATACTCATAATGAATTAATTGGATTTTATTCAAATTACGCAGAGTTGGTTTCAGATACTGTGGATTCAATACACATTTAGAAGTTATTAAAGAAGTTTTGAAATAAGATGACCCAAAATAATTAAGTAAAACGAATTCACAAACAATTTAATAATATAATTACTTCTTGAAACTTCCGGGTGTAATTTCAAAAATGTTATAAAGTAATTACCAAAAATATTTAGTTTATCCTGTCTTTTACTCATTTCTTTTATTTAAAATGTATCTTTTTGAGAAAATTTAATTAATTCTTGTAGAAGTTAGTTATTTTCTTAAATATATCAAACAAAAAAATACATAATGTATTATTAAACTTTATTATAGTAAATATTACTGATTTGAAGTAAAAAGAATGGAATTTTATTTTTTGAAGGACTCTAAAAAACTAAAACTAAAAGCTAAAAGAAAACCGGCAATTCCAATTAAAATTGTAAATAAATCAATTGAAAAAGTTTTTTGAGGTTCAAAAATTGATAAGAAGAAATCTATAAAAACTGAGAAAAGAAAGAATAAAGAAAATCCGTATAAACCATAAAAAATGTGATCTAAAAAAAAACTTTTTATGGAACTTGTTGTTTTAGTTTTTTCTGAACTTGATGAAATGTTTTGCTTTAAATCTGATTCTTTATTTTGAATATTTAATATTATTTTAATTAATTCCTAACACTTGAAATTTTGAGCTGAAATATAAATAATTTAACTATTAATCATCATAAGTTTTTTTATGAAATACTTTATTAATAAGAAACATAAAAAATACATTTCCAAATCCCAAGAAACTTACAACGACTTCATTTATTCCAAAATCTAAATTAGAAATTACACCGTACAAAAATGGAATTAATTTCATAACAAAGAAAGCAACTAGAAATATTCCAAAATAAAATAAACTATCATTGCAGATTTTTTTGAAGAGTTTTATTTTTTCTTCAATATTTTCATTTGACTTCATTCCAAATCTATCAATTACTAATTCGTTATTCATTTTTTCCCTTTATTAAAATTTCTATCTCAAATAAGCAGTAACAAGATAAAAAAATTGTGATAAAGAACAAACCAATCTCATAAAATGATCTCAAATTGAAAAAATATTTTAAAAAGTTTGATTTTAAAATGTAAATTATTATTTTAACGCAAGTTATAGAATTTATATTAGGAATTACATCAAATGAATTTAATAACTGATATAAATGTAAAAAGATATTTAGCAATAATATACTTTTTTTTGGTTTCATTTATTCTTTTTATTCTAAATAACTAAAAACTATATATTGAGAATGGAGTATTTTCATGAAAAAAATAACAAATACTTTGGAATTTGATTTTATTGGCGATAATCTTCAATTAAAAGGAAGATTCAAGTCATTTTTCTTAAAACCGGTATTTGTTGGAATTTTTTTCTTTTCAATTTTCTTTTCTGTAATTCTAATTACAAAGCTCTCAACTTACTTTATTGGATCAACCTCAATTTTTGGATTTAATATTTACGATATTCTTTTCTCACTAATTGGATTTGGATTAGGTTTTTTAACTGAATTTATTAGACAAGTAAAAAGAATTTTATCAAGATAATTCCAATTCATCATTTTAAAAATCATTCCTCTTTGTAGAAAATAATTTTTATGTTATTTTTATATATAAATCCTTTAACATTATCCGGCGAGATAACCAAGGAATGAAAATAACAAATTTAACAAACTAAGGAGACCTCAGCGACTTTTTGTCAATGGGGATTTTTTTTATATGAATATAAAAGCAAAAATTATAGATGAATCCGGTTTAAACAGAACAATTACAAGATTAGCTCATGAAATTCTGGAAAGGAACAAAGGTTCTGAAAATATCATATTAATTGGAATGCGAACTCGCGGAGAATTTTTAGCAAAAAGAATTTTAGAGAAAATTTCTGAGATTGATAATAAAACACCGGTTTTAGGAATTTTGGATGCAACACTTTACAGAGATGATTTTAGAACTCGATTAAAACAACCTGAGGTTTCAGTAACAGACATAACTTTTGATATCACGGAAAAAAATGTAATTCTAATTGATGATGTACTTTACACCGGAAGAACAACCCGTGCCGCCTTAGATGCTTTAATGGATTTAGGAAGACCAAGCACAATTCAGTTTTGTGTATTGGTTGATAGAGGTCATAGAGAAATGCCAATTAAGGCTGATTTTGTCGGTAAAAATATTCCAACTTCCGTTAATGAAGAAGTAAAAGTTAAAATGAAAGAAATTGATGATGAAGACGCGGTTTATTTAATAGAATCACCAAAATAATTTTTTTGAAAAAGAGGAAAAATGTCATTAAAAATTAAACACCTTTTAGGATTGCAAGATGTTTCTAAAAATGATATTCAATTAATTTTAGATACTGCAACAACTTTTAGAGAAGTATTAGAAAGGCCAATCAAAAAAGTGCCAACACTAAAAGGTACAACAGTTGTAAATTTATTTTATGAAAATTCCACCAGAACAAGAATATCTTTTGAACTTGCGGAAAAAAGACTTTCAGCCGATACTTTAAATTTTTCTACATCAACAAGCAGTGCGAAAAAAGGCGAAACATTTAAAGATACTGTAAGAAATATTGAAGCGATGAAAATTGATATGATTGTCGTTCGTCATCAATCAGCCGGAGTTCCTTTATATCTTACAAGAATCAGCAATGCATCAATTATAAATGCCGGTGATGGAAGACATGAACATCCGACTCAAGCTTTGTTGGATATGTATTCAATAAGAGAAAAACTTGGTAAACTAAATGGATTGAAAGTATGTATTGTTGGAGATATAGCCCATAGCAGAGTTGCGCTTTCAAATATATTCGGATTAAAAACCATGGGCGCAGAACTTTCGCTTTGTGCACCGCCAACAATGATTCCAAAAAATATTGAACAATTTGGTGTAAAAATTTATCATGATATTAATAAAGCCGTAAGAGAAAATGATGTATTAAATGTTTTAAGAATTCAGCTTGAACGAGACGCCGGAACTACAATTCCATCAATTCGAGAATATCATAATTATTTTGGAATTACAACTGATGTTATTGAAAAAAATAATAAGGATATTATAATACTTCATCCCGGACCAATAAACAGAGGAGTTGAATTATCATCAGAAGTTGCCGATGGACCTTATCAAATAATTTTAGATCAAGTTACAAACGGAGTTGCAATTAGAATGGCGGTTCTTTATCTACTTGGAACAAAAAATTCTTAAATATTAAAATTGGAATGTAAAATGAAAATTGTATTAAATAAAGTTAGAATTATAAATCCGGATCAAAATCTTGATGAACAAAATGATATTCTGATTGAAAATGGAATAATTAGAAAAATTGGAAATTTGAATAAAGAAGATTTTTCAAATGCGGAAGTTTTTGAATTTGATGGAAAAATATGTTCGCCCGGACTTTTTGATATGCATGTTCATTTGCGTGAACCCGGAAGAGAAGATACGGAAACAATTTTAACTGGATCAAACGCAGCAGCAGCCGGAGGTTTTACTGGAATTGCTTGTATGCCAAATACAAAACCGGCAATTGATTCCGCCGAAGTTGTAAATTTTATAAAAAGTAAATCAGAAAATCATTTAGTAGATGTTTTTCCAATTGGCGCAGTAAGCAAAGAACGAAAAGGCGAACATTTAGCTCCAATTGCAGAACTTGTTACAGCCGGAGCAGTTGCTTTTTCTGATGACGGAGTTGCCGTTAAAACTGCATCACTTTTAAGAAATGCGTTAGAATATTTGAAAATGTATAATCTTCCATTAATTGAACATTGTGAAGATGAATCTTTAGCCGGCGGAGCAATGAATGAAGGAACAGTTTCTACAATGTTGGGACTTCCGGCAATTCCAACAATTGCGGAAGATTTAACTGTTATGCGAGATATTTCAGTTGCCGAATATGTTGACGGAAAAGTTCACATTGCTCATATAAGTTCTAAAAATGCAGTTCAACTTGTAAGAGAAGCAAAAGCAAAAGGTTTAAAAATTACCGCAGAAGTTACACCGCATCATTTTTATTTAACTGAAGAAGCACTTGTAAGTTATGATTCGAATTATAAAATGAATCCACCGTTAAGAACTGAGGAAGATGTAAAAGCAATGATCGAAGGTTTGAAAGACGGAACAATTGATTGCATAGCAAGTGATCACGCTCCGCATTCAATTGAAGAAAAAGAAGCAGAATTTATCTACGCTCCAAACGGAATTTTGGGATTGGAAACTCAACTTGGTTTAGCATTAAGCGAACTTGTCCATAAAAATCATTTATCACTAATTCAGTTAATTGAAAAATTATCTGTCAATCCAAGAAAAATTTTGAACATTCCGATTCCACAAATCAAAGTTGGAGAAAAAGCAAATCTCACTATTTTTGATCCGGATGAAATTTGGACCGTAGATATTAAAAAGTTCAAATCCAAAACTAAAAATTCACCATTTGATAAAAGCTTACTTACCGGAAAATCCGTTGCTGTTATTAATAATTCAAAAATGTATTACGAAGGAGATTTCAAAAAAATCTAAAATTATTGTATAATTTACTATACAATTTTATTTACACTTGAATACAAAATAAATCAAATTTTATTAAAAGTCTTGAATTTAGCTGAATTTAAGGCTTTTTTATTTGGCATCTTCCTTGAGTTATTGTAATCAGAAACTTGTATTGGAGGATAAAATGAAAAACGAAAAAACTTTATATCGAATATTATTATTGATCGCTGCTGTATTTTTATTCACTTTTTGCGATCCAAATTTGAACTATGATTATGATAATACACCACCTTCTTCACCAGAAAATGTTCAAACTTATGTTGGTGATAGACAAGTTGAAATAACTTGGGAAGAAAATTCAGAAAGAGATGTTGCCGGTTACAATATTTATTATTCATATACATATTGGGGTGAGTACGAGCTGATTGGAAACACAAGCGGAAATTATTATGTTGATTATGATGCTAAAAATGGTGAATTATATTATTATGCAGTTGCTGCTTATGATTTTGACGGAAACGAAAGTGAATTAAGTTATGATATGGTTTATGGAGTTGCAAGACCAGAAGGAATGAATCAATCAATATTTGATTATAATCTTTATCCAAATTCTGCTGGTTATGATTTTAGTGAATTTTCCGTTGTTCCTTTTGATGCATATAGTGAAGAAGTTTCTTCAGATTTCTTTTTTGAAAACTATAACGGCGAATATTACTTAAATGTTTGGGATGATACGGATATTCAAGATATGGGTTATACAAATAGTTTCTTAGATATTTATTATGCACCTTTGGATGGTTGGGTTTTAATCAATCCAGATGAAAACGTAAAATATACAAGAGCAATTGTTGGTCATACTTACGTAATTTGGACATGGGATTATCACTTTGCAAAAGTTAGAGTTAAAGCAATTTCAAACGAAAGAATAATTTTTGACTGGGCTTATCAATTACTTGAAGGTGAACAACAACTAAAATCAAATAGAAATAGTGAAACAAGAAATAAAATTCCTAATACAGTAATAAAAAAGTAACCTGTTAAAATAACTCCTAAATTAGAAAGCATACTCAATTGAGTATGCTTTCTAATTTTCCTTTATTTATTTTGAAATTGAAATTAATCTGATTGATTACAATGAAGTTCAAAATTTTTCTTAAACGAAATAAAACTCTCACAATTTTACTTTTCGTAATATTTTCAATTTTTGCTATCGGATTTATTGGAAACAAACTTACAAAAAATGAAGTTGAAAATTGGGCAAAAACAATTGAAGAAAAGACAAAATCTATTGAAGATAATTCAATCAATTTTATCAATAAAATTCAAACAAATTTTATTGATAAAAAAAATCTAATTAAAAATAATTTAAGAAATATTGATTCATTAAATTTTGAAAACATTGAAAAATCAATTACTGAAAATAAAATTACGGAAGATGTTTTCGCGGTTTTTGAAAATAATAATCTAATTTTCTGGAATATAAATTATAATCAGCAAATAATTAAAAATGATTCGCTCAATATCAATTTTGGTGAAACTTATTTTTTAAAATCTGGAATTGATACTTATCTGATAATTAAAGATTCGCTCAAATCAAATAATACAAATATTGTTTTCATTTTGGGAAGAATAATTGAAAAGCAATATGAATTAAATCCGAATTACTTTAAAAACGTAAGTTTAACAAATGATTTAACAAATAAATTTGGTGTCGAATTTTCAATAAATTACTCAGCGAATGAAGTTAAAAATAAAGACGGAAGAAAACACTCTTTTGCAATTAACAATAATGAAAACAAAAAAATTGGTTCTGTAATTTTTATAAAACAAACTAGAGAAAATGCGGTTCAAAAATTAAATGACAATATTTTTATTATTCAAAGTTTACTTGCGTTAGTTGGCTATTTACTTTTAGGAATGGTACTTTATCGAAGAATTCATAACAAAGCAAATCTTTTCTTAAAGTTTTTATTGTATTCATTTTATCTTATTGTTCTCAGATATTTATTGATTTTTATAAAAATTCCACATAAAATTTCCACTTCTGGATTCTTTAATTCAAAAATTTACTATTCAGATTTTGGTTTTGGATTAGCAGATTCTCCGATTGATCTTTTCATAACTCTTCTAATTTTCTTTGTAATATTTTTAACTGCTTTTCGTTATTCAATCAAATATTTAAAAAATGAATCGAATGGAAAAATTAATAAATTATTTTTTCCAATAATTCTAATTTTAGTTATTACTATTTATGCTATTTTGCTTCGTGGATTTAGTGCTGTAATTCGCAGTTTCGTTTTTGATACATCACTCAGATATTTTCAAAATCCGTCTTTAAATTTAGATTTACCAAACATATTAATGCATATCAATGTTTTAATAATTGGATTAGTTTCAATTTTAGGTTCTGCATCATTAGTTATTTTTTTGTTCAAAATATTTAAATCTATTTTTCGAATAAATGGGAAAATATTTTTTTCTGCATCACTAGTACTTTTTATTGCCGCAATTATTGTTTATCAATTCATTCAAAAAAATCCTCAAAGTACAATATTCATACAAGTTTTACAGATTGTTCTTGTATTTATTTTAGTTTATCTAATTTCGGTTTTGGAAATAAAAATTACAACGCGGATATTTTTAGTTTATATTATTGCTTCATTCATCTCAATTATCACATTACTTTTTTACAATTCTGAATTAGAAAAAGAATCTCTAAAAACTACAGCACGAGTTATAACAAGAGAAAACGATGAGTTTTATAAATCAATAATTTTTGAAACACTGCTTGATGATTTCAGTCGGAAAAAAGCTACCGAAGCTTTTCAAAATCCAAATACAAATTTCAATTCCTATGCTTTTATGATTTGGAGCAAAAGCAATTTGCAAAAGGAATCTGTAAATTCTTCGGTAAACTTTTTGGATTTAAAAGGAAATTTACTCGGCGGATTTGGATCAATTTATCCCAAAATTTCTATAAGCAATATACTTGACACAAATGCCGTAATTGAAGAAATAAAAGTCTTTGAAGAAAAATTAGAAAGTGAATCACAAAAAATTATAAGAGGAATTTTTCCTTTAAAAGATGAATATGCATTTTTGGGTTATCTTGATGTTTCAATTCTTTCAGACTTAAATGATTTTGGATTCAGTACTCATCCGGAATTTATATCTACTGGAAAATTAAATGAACATGCAATTTTGAAATTAGACAAACTTTCAATTCTTGATTATAGAAACAAAGACTTAAAAATTGTTTATGGCGATTTAGTTCCTTCAGCCGAATTAAACGATGTAATTCTAAAAACAGAACTTTCCGAAAAAAATGATGCTTGGCTTGAAAAAGAATTCAATGGTTCTGAATATATCTTTTATTTAAAGAGAGTAAAATTAAATACTATTGAACGAGTTGTTACTGTTGCATTAAAAGGAAAGGATCTTTCAATTGGTTTGTTTGATTTCTTCAAAGTTTTTTTTACTCATGCAATTATTTTAATAACCATAATATTTTTCTACTTTTTAATATTTTACAAGAAATACAAAATTTATCAATTTGATTTGCGTGCAAAATTATTATCAGCATTTTTAATTATATCCTTAATTCCATTGATTCTTACAGCATTTTATTTTAGGAGAATTACAAATGATAAAAATGTTGAATCAACATATTATAAATTGGGAAAAAGGGCTTTTTCTATTGAATCTTATCTTAACGATCACTATTCTGAAAATGGAAATAACGGAAATTATTACGTAAAAGCATCAAAAGATTTAAATATAAATTACTCGGCATTTTTTCAAAATCAGCTTGAATACAGCACTGATGATTTAATTTATGATGTTGGTTTACTTCCCAAAATTCTTAATCCGTATGTTTACAAAAAATTAATTGTTGATGGTGAACAAGAAATTTTAGT
>JBGSKB010000490.1:0-2148 GCA_041741395.1 Melioribacteraceae bacterium | reverse complement strand
GAGTTAAAATAATTCTTAAAGTGGTTAATTGATTTGGTAAAACCATAATTATTTAACTACAGAAAATTGATTGAAAAGATTATATAAATATTCGTAATCATATAAGCCGGTATTGTGTCCATCACCCCATTCAATACCAATTGCGTAAGTTCCAACAATATTTATATTTTTTATTTTTAATTGCGCCAAAGTGTAAAGCGGAATGTATGTTTTACTCCATTCATCTTTTTCTGCATTGCAAATTGCACAAGGACAAGCATTTCTTAAATTGCTAAGTTTGATACTTTTTACTTCTTCATTTTCCCAAGTAATATCTAAATATTGATTTTCTCTAACTTTAATTTTAATTGGTTTCACTATTCTGCTCTTTTTCCGGTAAGCAATTCTAAAGCTTCTTGATATTTTTTTGTCGTATTATTTAAAACTTCTTCGGGAAGATTTGGTGCCGGCGGCCGTTTATTAAAATCTATTGAAATTAAATAATCTCTCACATACTGTTTATCAAAACTTGCTTGGCCTTTTCCCTTCTGATATAAATTTTTCGGCCAAAATCTTGATGAATCCGGTGTTAATAATTCATCAATCAAAATTATTTCATCACCTAAAAATCCAAATTCCATTTTTGTATCGGCTAAAATTATTCCTTTCTCAAAAGCAAATTCTGAAGCTGCTTTGTAAATTTCTAAAGATTTAGTTTTCAAAATATTGTAAACTTTTTCACCTACTATTTCTTTAGCTTTTTCTTCAGAAATATTTTCATCATGATCACCAATATCGGCTTTTGTAGAAGGTGTAAAAATTGGTTCCGGTAATTTTTCTGATTCGACTAAATTCTTTGGCAATTCAATTCCGCAAACTGTTCCGCTTTTTTTATATTCATTCCAACCGGAACCAGAAATGTAGCCTCTAACAATACATTCTAAAGGTATTAACTCAGCTTTTTTTACAAGCATTGATCTTCCTTCAAGAATTGAAGAATATTTTTTTACAATTTCCGGAAAATCTGATAATCTTGTTGAAATCAAATGATTTGTAATAATTTTTTTCGAAAAATCAAACCAGAATTCTGAGATTTGAGTTAAAATCTTTCCCTTTAGAGGAATTCCTTCTTGCATAATTACATCAAAAGCAGAAAGCCTATCTGTTGAAACAATTAAATAATTTTCTCCAAGATCGTAAACATCCCTTACTTTTCCTCTTTTAAATAATTTTATATCAGTGAATTCTGTTTGATTAACAACCATTTATATTTCCTTTAGATTTTTTTTTAAGAATAAAATATAGCTAGACTTATCTCGTATTTCAACAATTTGAGTGAGTGAATTTTTATGAGATTTCTGAAAATTAAAACAATTTAATTTGTAAAGAGATTTATGAAAAGTAAAAAAGCAGTCAGACAATTAAAATCTGGCTTTAGCTCCAAAATGATTTACATAATTATTTTGATGTTCACCATAACTTTCAATCATAGAATCAACAAGTTTATAAGTACAATGTTCGCCGGCAATTTCTGAAAAAACAATTTCATAAACTTTTTGCGATTCATCCATCATAAAAATTTTTGCCAAGTTTTCATCAAATTCAATTGCTTTTAAATTTGCGTGACACATTGGACAAAATATTTCCAAATGTTCACCTTCTTTTAATTGAAAACTTGGATGTGTTGTAACTTGATAATTACCTATTTTGGAATTAAGTAGTATCAATCCGCGTTTTTGAGCTTCCGTTCTAACTGCTAAAACAATATTAGATTTTACATTTAACTGTCCTTTGCAATAAGGACATAAGTAATTGTTTTTCATAACAAGACCAAAATTATTTATACGTAAAAATATGATTTATTTATCTGACTTGAAATAAAAAAGGCGTGGAATTTTGGAGACTAATTTTAGCCAAATGCGTGTATTTATAAAAAGTAGGATTACAATTTTTTATTTAGATAATTGAATACTTTCTTCAAAATCATCATAACTTCTTTCAAACCTGAATATGAAAAAAGCAGTTTGACACAAGACGAAGTCATTTACTACAAAAATGATCAAACCAGCAAATATTGCGATGGTTAACATTCCAAAGATGAGAATAGCCGATGCAGATACAACTAATGAAGTTGTAGTTCTCAAAACATTTCGTTTCTTGAAATTCGAG
>JBGSKB010000489.1:0-2503 GCA_041741395.1 Melioribacteraceae bacterium | reverse complement strand
AGTTAGTTACGCTTGAATCAACAACTTATCCGGGAACTACGGAAGAAATTCTCCAACCGTTATTTGAAAATTCTCAAATGATTCAAAAAGTTGGAACTAAAAAATTTGTTGTTGGGAAAGATTTTTATTTGGCATTTTCTCCAGAAAGAGAAGATCCGAATAATCCGGATTTTAATACATCAACAATTCCAAAAGTAATTGGAGGCGTAACTGCAAATTGCGTAAAAATTGCTACCGAACTTTATAATAATGTAATTGTAAAAACTGTTCCTGTTTCATCACCTAAAGTTGCAGAAGCTACAAAACTTGTTGAAAATATTTACAGATCGGTAAATATTGCATTAGTTAATGAGCTGAAAATTGTTTTTGACAGAATGGGAATTGATATTTGGGAAGTAATTTCTGCAGCATCAACAAAACCATTTGGATTTAATGCATTTTATCCAGGTCCGGGTTTAGGCGGACATTGCATTCCGATTGATCCATTTTATCTAACTTGGAAAGCGAGAGCTTATGAAGTTAATACTAGATTTATAGAACTTGCCGGCGAAATAAATACATTTATGCCGTACTATGTTGTTGAAAATGCAGCAAAATTTATGAATGATGAAAAGAAAGCTCTAAATGGTGCAAATGTTCTAATTCTTGGCGCAGCGTATAAAAAAGATATTGACGATATGAGAGAATCGCCTTCATTAAGATTAATTGAACTTTTTGAACGTAAAGGTTGCAAGGTAGATTTTAATGATCCGTATGTTCCAAAATTATTTAAAATGAGAAAATATAATTACACAATGAAATCAGTTCCACTAACTTTAGCAAATCTTAAAAAATATGATCTAGTTGTTTTAAGTACAGATCATTCTGATTATGATTATAAATTTATTGCTGAAAATTCTAAATTGATTTTAGATACAAGAAATGCTTTTGAGAAACATGGAATTAAAGCAAAGAATATTAAAAAATCATAATTAAGTGTTTTATCTATAGCTGAAAGAAAGTTTTAACAAGCTCTTTTTCGGCTATTTTTATCTACTATTGTTGCATAGTATTGTATAATTGGAATATTAAAATTTATGAAAAAAGTTATATCAGTTGTGGGTGCTCGTCCAAATTTTATGAAAATTGCTCCAATCCACAGAGCTTTTCAAAAATATAAAGATTCAATTCATCATTTAATTTGTCATACTGGTCAACATTATGATGAAAAAATGTCAAAAGTATTTTTTGAAGATTTAGAATTACCAAAACCGGATTTTTATCTCGGTGTTGGAAGCGGAAGTCATGCCGAGCAGACCGCAAATGTGATGATCAAATTTGAGAAAATTCTTCTGGAAGAAAAACCGGATATGATTCTTGTTGTTGGTGATGTAAATTCAACAATTGCATGCAGTTTAACGGCTTCAAAACTTCATATAAAAATTGTACATGTTGAAGCTGGTTTAAGAAGCGGCGATAGAGAAATGCCGGAAGAAATAAATAGAGTTTTAACTGATGCAATTTCCGACTTATTATTTGTTACCGAAAAAAGCGGAATTGAAAATCTGAAAAATGAGGGAATTTCCAATGGAAAAGTTTTCTTCACCGGAAATGTAATGATTGACAGTTTGGCATATTTTAAACCAAAAATTGTAAACTCAGATTTCCTTAAAAAGTTTGAACTTGAACCTAAAAACTATGTTTTAGTTACTTTACATAGACCAAGCAATGTTGATGTAAAAGATCAATTAATAAAATTGATTGATGTTTTAAATACTTTAGCTGAAAAGCGAAAAGTTTTATTTCCAATTCATCCGCGTACACAAAAAAACCTTACAGATTTTGGATTAATTAAGAAAATAAGCAAAAATCTTATTTTAACAGAACCAATCGGATATTTAGATTTTTTAACATTAACAAGTAATGCAGAATTAATTGTAACAGATTCTGGAGGAATTCAAGAAGAATCTACTTATTTGGGAATTCAATGTATTACGTTGAGAACTTCTACAGAAAGACCAATTACAGTTGAAGTTGGAACAAATCAATTATTAGGAAATGATTTGGAAAAAGCAAAAAAAGTTGCATTAGAAATTCTTGATGGTAACTTAAAAAAAGGAAATATTCCGGATTTGTGGGATGGAAAGGCAGCAGAAAGAATTACAGCAATTATCTCGGAAAAATTAAATTCTTAAACGATTAAAACGAATTTATTTACTAAAAAAAAGCAAAAAATATTCGAATTAATTAAAAGTTGAATTATTTGATTTTTATCACACATTCTCTTCAAAATTTCATCTAATTGCATGAAGAAAAAATTAATTTAATTAAATAGGCTCTAAAATTTGGAATGGAAATTTAGGATGAAAAATAATATAATAATTAAATCATTTACAGTTCTGGTTTTAACAATGTCTTCAATTTTTGCAAAATCCTTTACATCAAATTTGGATGTTTTTTCTGAAGATAGTTTATTTCTTGAGAAAAAAGGTGGAATTTGCTTCAGATTTGATGATAATGCTAG
>JBGSKB010000488.1:0-1527 GCA_041741395.1 Melioribacteraceae bacterium | reverse complement strand
CTTTATAATTAAAGTAAAACATCCGCCGGTTAGATATTTTGAAAAACTTAATTGGAAAAGAAGAATTTTAGGTTATATCAGTTTAGCAATTTTAATAATTTCATTTTCACCTTCACCGTTTTTAGTAAGCTTTTAATGGGTATTAAAAATTGTACTTGATAGTTTTAATCTACTTATCTAAATTTTAACAAACAAAAATCAAAAGGTTACCATATAAAAATTTGCTACTTTTTAATTAAATTTTCTCAACAAAAATAAAACAGTAAATTTTTGTGTGGTTTCTATTCTTCATTAAATCTTCGGGCAATCACATCTTTTAATTCAATTATGAAATTTAATTTGTTAAAAATATTTTTTTTAGTATCAATAATATTTTTTGCGCAATGCGAAGAAATTCCAAATGATGTTATTGAAACAGAATCAGTAAATTATTTTGTGGAAAATATTTCGTCGCCGGATGAATTTGCATTTTCGCAAACAAATACAATTCTTAAACCATTTCTAACAATTAATAATTCACAATCCGTAAAATCTGTTTGGTTTGTTATAAAAAATGAAGATGGCAGCGAAGAAATTAGTGATATTATTTTAATGAATACAAATAATTCAACTATTAAAAAAACTTATTCCGGTGAATTTACATTTGATGAAAATTTACTTTCGGGAAATTATGAGATTGATTTTTTTGTTGAGGATAATGTAAATCCAAATGGAAATAATATTAAAAAAGTGGGTATTAAAAAATTCAAATATTATAGCGAAGCTGCAAATTTACCGCCAATAATTTCTGAATTAAATATGCCTTCGCATATTAATACAAAATCAAATTTTGCATTTTCAATTAGAATAAATGACCCCAATGGAATGAATGATATTGATTCAGTTTATTATCAGGTTAAGGATCCATCTGGAAATTTGAGAAGAAATAGTAAAAACATTTCAAAATTTCCAATGTTTGATGATGGCAAGACTGCAGTAAATGGAGACCAAATTGAAAAAGATGGAATTTACACAGTTCTATTAAATTTTCCAGATGATTCCGAATTAGGAAATTGGGAATTCATGTTTAATGCAGTTGATAAATCTGGTTTGATAAGTAATACAATTAATTTTTCTCTAAAGGTAAATTAATTTTGAAAAAATTTATTTTAATATTGATTTTATTCTCATGCAAATTTTTGTTAGCGCAAGTTCTGCCGAATAAATTCAGCTTAAACAAAAATGATTTAAATAAAATATTAGCAGACCCAACTCCAATCGGTAACGCAGTTGAATATATTGAATTTATGGGAACAGATGTTTGGATTGCGACAACAATTGGGTTAGGAAAATCAACTGACGGCGGAGAAAGCTGGACAAACTATAAATTTGGCGAGGAAGGAATTTCCGCTCTCGCAATTAATAATGATACAGTTTGGGTTGCAACCTGGCATCCTCTTGAAAATTCTGATGATGTTGTTCCCGTTGGCTCTGGTTTACACTATTCGCCGGATAAAGGTGAAACTTGGATTGACATTCCTCAACCGG
>JBGSKB010000487.1:0-4422 GCA_041741395.1 Melioribacteraceae bacterium | reverse complement strand
ATCAATTTGGGCAAGTCAAATCTTTTCATCAAATCGAACAAAATAAAAACTTATTTGGGAAAAGTTGTAAAAACTGAAGATAAGATTTTAGGATTATTATGCGCATTCTTCCAAAATAATTTTAAACCGGATGAAATTGATTTACAAATTTTGGATATTCTCAGCACAACTTTCGCAGTTGAAGAAACAAAAATAAATGCTCAAAATATTTCTATGGAAAATGAATTGAGATTTAAAAGTTTGTTTGAAAATTCTACAATAGGAATTTATAGATCAACTCCAGCGGGAAAAATAGTTTTTGCAAATCCAAAATTTATAAGTCTTTTGGGATATGATTCTCTTGGAGATTTACAAAAAATAGATATAAATAAGCAGCTTTATGTTAATCCCAAAAATCGTTTAGAGTTTAGAAAAATACTAGAATCCGAATATACGATTCATGGTTATTTAGAAAATTTAAAAAGAAAAAATGGTTCAATTGTAAATATTAGAGAAAGTTCAAGAGTTGTAAAAAATGAACAAACCGGAAAAATTTTATATTACGAAGGAACAATTGAAGATATTACAACTCAGCGAAAAATTGAAAATGCTTTAATTGAGAGCGAAGAAAAGTTCAGATCAATTTTTCAATCAAGTGGATTTGGAATTTGTATTGTAAATAGCAACAAAAAGTTCCTTGATGTAAATCCAAAGTTCAGCGAAATTTTTGGATATACAAAAGAAGAATTATTGCAGAAAACATTTCTTGATATTACTCATCCGGATTTTATTGAATCCAGTAAAAAATCAATAAGGGAATTATTTCAAGGAATTAATAAACAAATTAGAATTGAAAAAAAATACATTAGAAAAGATGGAAAAGAAATTTGGTGCTCAATAACTATAAATTTACTTAATGATAATTCAAATGGAAAAACAAATTTACTTGGAATTGCTGAAGATATTACAGAAAGAATAAATTTTATTAATGAATTAAAAGCAAAAGATGAAATATTATCTGCTTTAAGCTTTTCTACTGAAACATTTTTAAAAACCCTCGATTGGCAATCAAATATTACTGAAGTGTTAAAAAGACTTAGCGGAAGTTTAAAAGTAAACCGAAGTTATATTTATCAAAATTCGGAAACAAAAGTCGGAGATATAACTTTCGGCTTAAAGTATGAATGGGTTGATAAAAATATGAAACTGGAAATTAATAATCCGGCTTTCCAAAACTTTTCATACAAAAAATATAATTTAGAAAATTTGCACAATACATTATTGAAAAATGAAGTTGTTGTAATTAATACTGATAGCATTACACAAAGTGAAAAAAATTATCTGTACATAAAAAATAAAAAATCCATAATTATTGTTCCCGTTTATGAATCTGATTTTTTATGGGGATTTATGGGATTTGAAGATAACAATAATGAAAGAATTTGGAGTGATCAAGAAAGAGACGCAATAAAAACTGCAGGAAATTTATTTGGAGTTGCGATAAAAAGAAAAATTTTCGAAGAAGAATTATTAAAAGCAAAAATTAATGCTGAGGAAAGTGAAAAATTAAAGTCGCAATTTTTAGCACAAATTTCTCACGAAATAAGATCTCCGATAAATTCAATTTTAAGTTTTACAACTTTATTAAAAGAAGAGATACACAATAAAATAAATGATGAACTTAAATCAAGTTTTGAAATTATTGAATCTGCCGGAAATAGAATTACGCGAACAATTGATTTAATTCTTAACATTTCAGAAATTCAGACAAACACTTATGAATACATTCCAAGAAAAGTTGATATTTATGAAGAAATATTAATTCCGCTTGTAACAGAATTTAAGGGTGTTGCATTTTCAAAAGGAATTGATTTTCAGTTAATAAAAAAATCGGAAGATAATATTAGAGAACTTGATCCTTACACAGTAATGCAGATTTTTGCCAATCTTTTGGATAACGCAATTAAATATACCAATAAAGGAAAAGTAAGAATTGAAATATGTAAAAATAGAAGTCGTAATTTAATTGTAAATATTACAGATACGGGAATTGGAATTTCGAATAAATATATTCCAAAATTATTTAAACCGTTTACGCAAGAAGAGCAAGGCTACACAAGAAAATTTGAAGGAAATGGTTTGGGTTTGGCTCTCGTAAAAAATTATTGTGATTTAAATAATGCAAATATTTCTGTTAAGAGTAAAAAAAATATTGGAACAACTTTTAAAGTTACATTCAAATAAATAGAACGCAGATAACACAGATTTCTTATTACATGTTTGCCGGTAGGTAGGTTTTCGCAGATTGGAGATATTGCCTTTTTAATAAACTTTTCTTAATTCTTTTTTTACATTATTATTTTCAAACTTTAAAAAACCGTAGATTTACTCCAAGTCTTTTTCAATATTTCATTCAATTAAAAACTTATGAATTTTATTTTAATTCTTATTGCTTCAATTATTGTAAGCGGATTTGGAACAATTGTTGGATTTGGCGGCGGTGTTTTTATGATTCCAATTTTAGTAATTGTTTTTAACGTCCCAATAAAAATTGCAATCGGTTCTGTTGTAATTGCATTAATTCCATCTGCAATTATCTCAACTTTATTCAACCTAAATAAAAATAATATTGATTACAAAACTGCAATAATTTTAGAAATTCCAACAATTTTCGGAACTATACTTGGTGCATATTTAACTAACATTTTATCGGTAGAATTGGTTGAAATTTTGTTTTCAATAATTGTACTTTTAATTGGTTACAGAATGATTAAACAATCCAAAACTATTCGCAAAAAATATGATAAAAATTCATTGCTTTATAAACTGAATAATTTTGGTCCGGGAATAATTAGAAAAACAAATAGTGGTGTTTACAAAATAAATTTATTACTAAGTTTAATTTTTGGTACTCTATCTGGAATGATTGCTGGATTTTTAGGAATTGGCGGAGGATTTTTAAAAGTTCCAATTATGACTGAAATATTTTTAATGCCAGCATTTACTGCTTCCGCAACAGCTTTATTCATGATTTTATTTACAAGTATTAGCGGAAGTATTAGTCATTATTTTCTTGGTCATGTTATTTTTTCAAATACAATTCCAGTTGTTTTAGGATTTTCAATTGGAGCATTACTAGGGAATATTATTAATGCAAATATTTCAGAAAAAGTTTTAAAATTAATGATTGGCATTGGTTTACTTCTTGCTTCCGGTTCAATTATAATTAAATTGTTTACTTAGATTTTAATTTGCTCTTTATAAAAATTATTACAATATTCTAACAAAAATAAAATATAAAATATGTTTTCAAAAATTGGTTTAGCAATTACGTTTTCGCCTACCGGAAAGGCATTATTAAAGGAAACTTTAAGATTACAAAATTTATTTAATTCACAATTAACTCTTATTCATATTGGTGAAAAAAATAATGAAGCTGAAGATAGACTTCTAACAGCAATAGAAAATGCCGGAATTGAAAAAAATAGTTACGAAGTAATTTGGGATAATGGTGATCCCGCTTCTGCAATTATTAAAAATAGTAAAAATCATAAAGTTGATTTATTGATTTCCGGTGCTTTAGAAAAAGAAAGTTTGTTCAAATTTTATTTTGGTTCGGTTGCAAGAACAATTATGCGCGAGTTTACTTCATCAACATTAATTTTAAAATCTCCACAAGAAAAACCAAAAGGATTTAAAAGTTTTTATGTTTCTGCAGATTATTCTCCTCAGGGTGAAAAAACTATTCTTACAGCTTATAAATTTGCCGTAAAAGAAAACGCAAAGGAATTTGTAATTATTCGTGATTTTCACGCACCGGGATTGACTGCTTCAATTATTGACGGCGGTTCAACAAATGAAATAAATAAACTCAAACAACAATGGATTGATGAAGAACAAACAAAAATGCAGTTTTTTGTCAAAGAACTTAATCTAAAAGAAATTGAACCAAAGATTGTTTGTCTTTACGGCAAAGAAGGATGGGAAGCCGGAAACTACGCTCACCTAAATAATGCTGATATTTTTGTTGTTTCTAGTCCAGTAAAAAAAATGAAATTATTAGATAGGCTTTTTATGCATAATGCAGAATTTGCTTTTGATAAACTCCCATCAAATTTACTTATCATCAGATAATATTATGCATTTAAGCGAAAGTCAAATAACTGCATTCTTAATTAGCATAAGTGTAATGCTATTTTCTGCAAAGTTACTTGGCGAATTTTTTATTAAAATAAAACAGCCCGCAATTATTGGAGAAATTCTTGCCGGTTTAATTTTAGGTCCAACTGTCTTAGGAATGTTGTCACCTTCCACTTTTGAGTATTTATTTCCGCAGAATAGTGAAATTAGTGTTGCTCTTCAAAGTTTTACTACAATTGCAGTTATTTTATTATTACTTATATCCGGATTGGAAGTTGATCTTGCAATAGTCTTAAGCCAAGG
>JBGSKB010000486.1:0-1830 GCA_041741395.1 Melioribacteraceae bacterium | reverse complement strand
ATTTTAAAAATAAAGGAAATAGGAATTTCAGAAATAACCGGAAATATAATTGCAGATGATACTTATTTTGATAATTTATATATAAGAGATGAATGGATTGTGGATGAACAAGCAAATGTTAAACTTCCGCCAATTTCCGCTTTGGTGATGAATAAAAATCAAATTGTTATTTCACTAACATCAAATGGAAAAGTTGGCACAAAATTAAAATATTCAATAACACCAGATGCTCCTTTTATTGATGTTGAAATGAAAGCAAAAGTAACAAACTTCAGATCACATCCGGCAATTAGTTTAACAAGCTCTGGAGAAAAAATTACTTTAACAGTAACCGGAGGATTAAGAAAAAAATCAACTCAAAGCAGTTATGTTGTTAATGTCGATAATCCACCGTTATTTATTTCATTACTTTTAAAAGAGAAATTGCTTAAAAATGGAATCAGAGTTTTAGGCAAAAGTGAATCCGGAAAAGCTTCAAATAATCTTAATGAAATTATTTCGGATGAATTAGAGATAAATAAATTAATTTCATTAATTAACAAAAACAGCAATAATTATCTTGCGGAATGTTTATTCAAATCTGTCGGAGCATTTTTCAGCGGCGAAGAAGGAAATTCGTTTTATGCAACCCAAGCAATTCTAACAACTTTTGAAGAAGATAATGTAATTGATGATCAAACTGCGGTTGTTGATGGATCGGGTATTTCACGATTTAATACAATTACAACCGGATCAATTTCAAGATTGTTGTATAAAATTTATAAAGACAAAATTTATTTTAACGATTTTTATAATTCACTTTCAATTTATGGAATTGATGGAACTTTACGGGATAGAAGTAATTACAAATTTTTGAAAGATAATTTTAGAGGAAAAACCGGAACTTTAAATGGCGTAACGGCACTTTCAGGTTATTTAAAAACTAGTAATAATACAGATTATATTTTTAGTATTATAATGGAGTTTAAAGAAAAAGGATCAAATTATCATAAAGATATTGAAGATAAAATTTTGCTGGAATTATCAAAATAAACGGGAAAATAAATTTCCCCGTTTATTAAAATTTTAATTAGCCGGTTTTGATTCTGTATTTGAATTATTGGTATTTGCCGGAGGTAATGTTGTAGATGAAGGAACATTTCTTGCGCCGGAACTTTGAATAATACTTTCTCTTTCACCAGAAGTTGTTTGCCCTGGTAAGAAAAATAAATTTATAACAACCGCTAACACCAATAAAGATCCGCCTAACCACCAAGTTGCTTTACTTAAAAAATCTGCTGTTCTTCTTGCACCAAAGACTGTCCCAAAACCGCCACCGGCACCGCCAATTGTTCCGGATAAACCATCACCTTTACTGGCTTGCAAAAGAACCACAATAACTAATAAAATTGAAATAATTATTGAAAGCGTAATTAATAATGTATACATTTTTTCCTCTAAATTATTTGTAGCGAGGGAGGGATTCGAACCCCCGACACGTGGATTATGATTCCACTGCTCTAACCTACTGAGCTACCTCGCCACTTTGTTTTTTACAGAACGTTAAAAATATGGAAATTAACTACTATTTTCAAGTATGTTGATTTACAAAATACGTGAACTACGACGCAATAAATATATAAAAATCGGTGCTCCAATTAATGCTGTTACAGCACCTACCGGTAATTCCGATGGAGAAACTGCAATTCTTGCAATCGTATCAGCAATTGTTAAATAAATTGCTCCAATAAAAAAAGAAATTGGAATTATTAATCTATTGTCTGAACCCCAAATTAATCTGCATAAATGTGGAATTGTTAATCCTACAAATCCAATAATTCCGCTTACGGA
>JBGSKB010000485.1:0-3752 GCA_041741395.1 Melioribacteraceae bacterium | reverse complement strand
ATCATACATTGATGGAAGAAAATATCTTTTCGAGTATCCGCCTTGTACATAAATAAAATTTGTAATTTTTTCTACTTCGTCTGTAGAAACAAAAGCATTCTGCATTCTAATTGGTTTTGGAACTCCGCCGGGAAGAAATAACATATCACCGCGTCCCAATAATTGTTCAGCACCGTTCATATCAAGAATTGTTCTTGAATCAATTTTTGTTGCAACTTGGTACGCAATTCTTGCCGGAAAATTTGCTTTAATAACTCCGGTAATAACATTTACCGAAGGTCTCTGAGTTGCGACAACTAAATGAATTCCAACTGCTCTTGCAAGCTGTGCTAATCTTGTAATTGGCGCTTCAACTTCTTTTCCGGATGTAATCATCAAATCCGCCAACTCATCAATTATAACAACAATATACGGAAGTTTATAGTGTTTCATGTTTTCGGTATCTAAGGGTCGCTGTTTGGGATTAGCAATTTTTTTATTGTAATCAACAATATGTCTAACTCCTAATTTTGCAAGTTTGTCATATCGTTTTTCCATTTCATGTTCAACAGATTTAAGAACCAATAAAGCATTTTGCGGACTTGTAATAATTTCTTCATTTAAATCCGGAGAGATTGCCAAATAATGTTTGCTCAATTTTCCGTAAAAAGATAATTCAATTTTCTTTGGATCAATAATTACAAATTTTATATCCGATGGATGTTTTGCATAAATCAAACTTGTTAAAAGCATATTAATGCCAACACTTTTTCCGGAGCCGGTTGAACCGGCAATTAATAAATGCGGCATAATTGCTAAATCTGTAATATAAACTTCACCGACAATTGTTTTACCTAATGCAATCGGCAATTCTGCTTTGGATTTTCCGAGATGTGCCAAAACAGAACGAGCACTTACAAGTTGTGATTTTTCATTGGGAATTTCTACACCAATTGCACTTTTGCCCGGAATTGGCGCAATAATTCTAATTCCTCTTGCTGCAAGCGCTAAAGCAATATCATGTTCAAGACTTACAATTCTGCTGATTTTTACTCCGGGCGCCGGAACAATTTCGTATAAAGTTACAACTGGTCCGGGAGTAACAGAAATATCATCAATATCAATATCAAATAGTTTTAATTTTTCTTTAAGAAGTTCTGCGTTTTGTTTTAATTCTTTTTCTGAAACTGCAACAGATTCATCTTCGGAATATTCAAGTATTTCAAGTGTTGGAGGAATAAACTTAATATTTTCTTCCCATTGATCCGGAAGATCAGCTTCAATTTTTTTATTGACAGAAGGAATTATTTCGTCTGATTCTTTTATTTTACTATTTGTTACAATTACTTCAGGTTCAACTTGAGGTTTTGTTACGTTTACTTCTTCCTCGGTTCTTACAATTCTAATTTTTGTTTCCGGTTGAACTGGTTCTTCATCAGCAATTTCTTCTATATCTTTTTTTGATTTAAAAAATTTCTTTTTAGGAATTGTTAATTTTTTAATCTTCTCTATACTCTCTGAAATTTTATCTTTGTCTTCAAGATTAATTCTAATTTTTTCTTCGGGTTTTTCTCTATTGAGATAATTTGAGATATAATTTCTTACAGCTCTAAATCTAAGATCAAATGCAATAAAAAGTGAAATAAACATTCCCGTAAGTAAAACAATTATGCTTCCTAACAATCCAAAAATTCTACTTAAAACAGCGCCAAAAAAATCGCCGATATTTCCGGCTAAAACTATACTGTTAAATATAAATTCTTGGTCAGAGTTTAGTCTTATAACACCAAAAAAAGATGCCAAAATTATTCCGAATATTAGAAGGAAGTTCGAAATATTTAATGCAAGTTTTTTATCACTGCTTTTTAGAATTGTGTAACCCCACACAAATAAAATTATTGGGATTACAATTGAAAAATATCCTATTGTAGAATGAATTAAAAAATGTGCTGTATAGGCACCAAATATTCCCAGCCAATTATGAGTAAATTGTGTTCTGTGAACATAATCGGGATCGGTGGAAAACACTTTAAAAAAATCTGTGAAATCAAAATGCAATCTTGCTTGATCATAACTGGAAAAAGACAAAATACTAAGCAAAAGTAAAACGGCAGAAATTATTAAAAATAATCCAAGTAACTTTTTTTTCTTTTCAAGAGAAACTATAAAATAAGTTTGGTCTGATGAATTTTGATTATTTTTATTTTGCTTTGCCATTTATTTAACAATTGCCTTAATTACGCCTGTTTGATAGAAAGGAACAATATCACAAACATTTTGCTGAGCTGCAAAATCTAAATCTTCATTAAATCCGGATTCAATTAATTTCTGTCCATGTTCAGTTTCAGCAAGCATTTTACTTAATTTCTTTTTGTGTTTATCAAAAATTATTTTGCATGTTATACTTGAATCATCAAGTATAACTCCCTCTTTTGCATTTTGAATTAATGAAATCAGCATTCCCGCACAAACCGAATCTTCGTATGAAAATTTTCCGTTATTTCCGGAACATAGAATTTCCCAATCTTCATCAGTTTCAAGTATTTTTTCTTTAACTGCATTTGCATTTAAAAATGATAAAATAAATAAATTTGCGGCATATTTTGCTTTTACAATTGCTTTTGATCCGTTTGTTGTAAAAAGCACAATGGATTTTCCTTCAATAATTTCTCTTTTGTAATCCAAAGGAGAATTGCCGAGAGCAAATCCTTCAATTTTAAGAGTATTTCTTTCGCCTCCTAAAAGAGTGTGACCTTTAAATGAATTTCCGGAAACTGTCATTGCAAATTCAACTGAGCTAACCGGAATAATTTCTTTTGCTCCATTTTGCAAAGCTGTAACAATTGTTGTTGTTGCTCTAAGTACATCAATAACTACGACATTCTTCTTCGTAAAATAGAGTTCATCAACGCTTAACGGGGTAAGTAAAGTATTAATTTTCATTTTTTTTCTTTTATAAATGGTAGTTTAGTGATTATTGTTTCAACCCCCTTTCCCCTGATATTTGCTTGCAGAATTGTTCCTTCTTCTGTAAAATCTTTTTCTATATATGCTAAAGCAATAGGTTTATCCAATGTTGGACTAACTGTACCACTTGTAATTTTGCCAATAATTTTGCCATCTTTCATAATTTCATAACCCTTCCTAGGAAAGACTTTATCATTAAAAACTATGGGAACTAATTTTCTTGTAATTCCATTTTCTTTAATTTTTTCTAAAGCTTCTTTTCCGATAAAATCACCTTTTTTCATTTTTGTAATCCAGCCCAAACCAGCTTCTAAAGTATTTGTTGTTTCATCAATATCATTTCCGTAAAGACAAAATCCCATTTCCAAACGAAGCGAATCTCTGCAGCCTAATCCGGTTGGCTGAATTTCAAATTCTTTTCCATATTCAAATAATTTTTCCCAAACATTTTCCGCAAATTCTTTTGAACTTTTAAAATATAATTCAAATCCTAATTCACCGGTATAACCAGTTCTTGAAACAATTATTTCGTTTGCATTTAATTGAGTTTTGAAAAAAGTATAATATTCCAAATTAACTGTCTGACCCAATAATTTTTCAACAACTTTTTGAGAATTTGGACCTTGAACCGCAAGCAAAGAATATTCATCAGATTCATCATTAATTTCAACATTGAATTTATTATTCTTTTTCATCCATTCAAAATCTTTATCTTTATTTGCGCCATTTACAACAAGCAAAAATTCATTATCAGAAATTTTATAAACGAGTAAATCATCAACAATTCCGGCATCTTCATAACACAT
>JBGSKB010000484.1:0-17865 GCA_041741395.1 Melioribacteraceae bacterium | reverse complement strand
AAAATAAGAATTTGTTAGTTCAATTCCACAAGAAAATGCTTTTAATATTTTTTTCACAATTGTACGTTAAAATTTTAGAAATCTATGAAGTTAAAATGTATGGTTAAATATTGAACGTAAGTATCAATTCCGTATTATTTTCTGAAAATTTATATTTAACATTATCTGCTAAAGAATTCATTATGTATAGCCCTCTTCCGCTTCCTTTTAATATATTTTCCGGAATTGTTGGATCCGGAATTTTTTCTGGATTAAAACCATTTCCTTCATCCTTAAATGATATTTTTATTTTTTTATCAAAAATAGAAATATTTACAAAAATATTTTTCTGCGGATTTGAATTATTCCCGTGAATTATACTATTTGCCGCAGCTTCGGCAATAACAATTTCAATGGAATTTCTCTTTTCATCATTGATTTTTGTTTCTCTTTGAATTGTATCCAGAATGAAACTTTCTATTTCGGGAAGCAGCTCAGGATCACTTTTGTATTTTTGTTTAAAACTTTTTTTCACAAGCAATGAAAATCAATTTATAATTATGAAAAAAATACTTTTTATTCAAAACAATTGCAATTTATTATATTCTCCAATTAACAGAAAAATATAGATTTGCCAATTCTCTTTGAATTTTTTCTTCGTTTGAAATAAATTCATACCAGCCATACAAAGCTAAATCAAAATTTTGCATTCTGATTAAAAAATTTGTTATGGGTCCAATGCTGCTATATTTTGTTGTGAGAAATTTTTCATTATTTGAGTTGTAGCCAAAAGTCTGCAAACTAAATAATCTTAATCCCACTCCCATTTTCATTTCTGAATATTTTATGTTGAATATTGGTTCCAAATAAAATTCAGCTAAATATCTTTCAGGATTATTTGTAAAATTTGACCAAACAAAATCTCCTTGTTCAGAAAGTTTGATATAACCTGAAAAATCAAGGTAGACTTTTTTATAAAATTTTAATGAAGTTGAATCTTTTGCGCCGAATTGTCTAAAAGAAAAGCTTTTTATATTTGGAACAATATCTTCAAAATCATAGGAAGTGTAATTTGCAGAAACTTCAAATGTATTTTTAGAATATAAATTTGTGCCGGTATATTCACCGCCGGAGCTTAATTTTATATTTCTTCGCGTATTATTGTTCGAACTTCTTTCCGCAAAAATGTAAACAATGTGATTAAAACTTCCTTCCAGATTTATAAAAAAGTTAAATAAATGATTGAAACTTCGTAAATATGAAAGTCGAACAATTGATAATAATTCATCTCGGTCATCAAAATTATCTTCACTCGGCGTATCATAAATTAATTTTCTTTGAAGTAAACTGAATAATAAATTATCTTTTTTTGTAATTGAAAAATTTCCAACTGCAGAAACCGTTGTGTATTGCGAACTGTTATTTTTTCTTTTTTCAAGTTCGGTTCTTTGATCATAAATTATACTGTTAACATTTTCTATTTTTTTAGCGTTATATTTTTCATCTCTTTCGCTATAATCAACTTTTATTCTTCCAAAAAAACTTTCGCTGTTATATTCAGTAATTCCGGAAAATTCAAGCCGGAATTCATCTATTTGCGAATCGAAAGTTGATAATTCAACAATTGACAAATTTTTAAATTGAGTAATCCTATCAATATTTCTAAAAGACGCGCGTCCGCTTAAATCAAAATACAAATCGGAATTAAAACTGGAGTTAAAAATTCTTTCTTCAATAAAATATCTGTTTTCAATTCTACTTTGAATATTTTTTGAAATATTGAAAATGCTTGATGTTAGCGAATCTGCTTCAAAGTAAAAATCTTTTCTAACATTGCTGAAATCTGCTGAAATTAAATTCGTTAATTCAAAATCAAAATCATTTTTCACTTTTACTGAAGCAAGTCGGTTATAATTTTTTCTTGGAGAAATATCTTCATTCTGAAAATTTAGATTTGACGAAACTTGAAATTCACTAAAATTATATTTTTCCAACAAAATGTTTGAACCATAAATTATTCCGCGATCGTCTTCATTTACTTGTTTGTTAATTGAATATCCACCATAGGGAATAATTTTAAATTGATCGATTAGAGAAATTTTTGAGTAAAAAGTAGAATGTAAAATTGAAGCTTCATTGATTGCAATTTTTCTATCGTTTGAGTAAATATTATTTTGAGTTAGTATTCCAAACTGAAAAACCGGTGAATATTTATATTCTCCAATTAAGGAAAGCGATTGTTCATCTTTAATATTTTTTGTTCCGGAACTTACAAGTGACGAATAATAATTTTCATTCAATCCTATGAAATAATTATTTGTGTTTTGCGAAACAGATAGCCCAGAATATAGATTTAGCGTGTTTAATCTTTTTTCAAATGATGTATTAAATAAATTTTTTTGGTATTTAAAATAAGTAAAATTCAAACTATCGTTACTTGTTTGCGAAACCAGAAAAATTGGAAATAATAAAATAAGCGCAGATATTTTCTTTATATTTTTCACAAAATTATTTTTACATTTTTTATTAATCCAAAATAAAAACATCGCCTTTTTCTGGAATTGTAACTTTGCCAAAACCATTTTCTAAAATTCTATTTTTGAAAATTTCTTGCTGATCAAATTCACCGTGAACAAGAAAAATATTTTTCATCATATTTTTATCAAATTGGTTTACATACGCAATTAGTTCGTTTTCATCTGCATGAGCACTGAACGAATTTAATACAATTACTTCAGCTTTTAGTTTATATTCATTACCAAAAATTTTAACAAATTCATCTTTATCCATAATTCTTCTACCCAAAGTATCTTGCGCGGAATATCCAACCATTAAAATAATATTGTTTGGATCTTCAATATTATTTTTTAAATGATGCTGGATTCTTCCGGCTTCGCACATACCCGAACTGGAAATTATCATTAAAGGTCCGTTGTAATTATTTAATTCTTTTGATTCTGAAACTTCTGTAATGTAATTCAGCTCATTAAATCCAAATGGGTCTTTATTTTTTAAAATAAATTCTTCAGTTTCGTTATCAAAACATTCCGGATGTAATCTAAAAACTTCCGTCGCATTTACAGAGAGCGGACTATCAACATAAACTGGAATTTTTGGTGCATCACCGCGCAAAAATATTCTATGAAGTGCGTAAACTAATTCTTGAGTTCGTCCAACGCTGAAAGCGGGAACAATAACTTTAGCTTTTCTCTGAACTGCGCGATTTATAACTCTTGTCAATTGATTTTCTGAATCTTTTGGATTATCATGACTTCTTCCGCCGTAAGTGCTTTCACAAATAAAATAATCTACATTTCCAATTTTTTCCGGATCTCGTAAAATCGGAAGATTAGGTCTTCCCAAATCTCCGCTAAATCCAACTTTAAATTCTTTTCCATTTTCATTAATTGTTAAATGAGAAACTGCTGAGCCTAAAATATGTCCGGCATCAACAAAATATAATTTAATATCTGGAGTCAATTCAATTTCATGATGATAATTTATTCCAACAAAAAGTTTTAAAGTATTTGAAACATCCTTCGGAGAATAAAGCGGTTCAAATAAGTTTTTACCTTGTTTGGATCTTGCTTTGTTTACAAACTCAACGTCTTTTTCCTGAATATGTGCACTGTCTCGCAGCATAATAGTTACTAAATCTCTCGTTGCAAAAGTCGAATAAATTTTTCCCTTAAAACCTTTGCTTACTAATGTTGGTAAATTTCCGGAGTGATCAATATGTGCGTGTGTTAGAATTACAAAATCAATTTCAGATGGATCAAAAAATTCAAATTTTCTATTTATTTCAAAAGCTTCTTTTCTTTTACCTTGATATAATCCGCAATCAATTAAAAATTTAGTTTGTCCGGTTTGAACCAAATGCATTGAGCCGGTTACAGTTTTTGCAGCGCCAATAAATTGAATTTCCATAAATTACCTTTACAAAATTGTTTGGAAAAATTTTTTACTTAAAATAACAAAATTTGAAAATAAATTTATAATTAAGTAAAAATTGATTTTATTATATTTAAGCACGAAAATAAATAAAAATGGATAGTTATGGCAGATTTAAAATTAATTGAAGAAATCAAATCAAAAGCAAAAAATTTAAGAAGAACAATTGTATTACCGGAATCTCACGATGAGAGAGTTTTAAAAGCTGCACAAAAACTTACAAGCGAAGGAATTGTAAAAGTTATAACTCTTGGAAATGAAGATAAAATTAGAACAAGAGCTAGAGAATTGGAATGCGATCTTTCTGGAGTTAGAATTATCGATTACGAAAAATCAGAAATGTTCAGCGATTTTTCTAATATCTTTTTTAATATGAGAAAACACAAAGGCGTTACAATTGAGCAAGCAAGAGAAACTTTAAAACGTGATTTATTTTTCGGTGCGATGTTAGTAAAAGAATCAAAAGCAGATGGATTTGTTGCTGGATCAACTGCATCAACAGGAGATGTTTTAAAAGCAGCCCTGCAATGCGTTGGGATGCCCGAAGGAATTTCAATAGTATCAAGTTTCTTTTTGATGATTTTCCCTAATAGAGTTTTTTCATTTGCGGATTGTGCAGTAGTTCCGAATCCGGATGCAGCACAATTAGCTGATATTGCAATTACAACTGCTGAAAATCATAAAAAATTAACCGGTGAAGAACCTTACGTTGCAATGCTTTCATTCTCAACAAAGGGAAGTGCAAAACATGAATTGGTTGATAAAGTTTTAGAAGCTACAGCTATTGCAAAACAGAAATATCCTAATTTAATGATTGATGGCGAACTTCAATTTGATGCTGCAATTGTTGAATCAATTGGTAAGAAAAAAGCTCCGGGAAGTAATGTTGCCGGTCGCGCAAATGTTTTAGTTTTCCCGGATTTACAAGCCGGAAATATTGGATACAAAATTGCACAGAGATTAGGCGGAGCAGAAGCTGTTGGACCGGTTGTTCAAGGATTGAAAAAACCGTTATTTGATTTAAGTCGCGGCTGCAGTGTTGATGATATTGTAAACACTTCCGCAATTGCTGCTTTGATGGCGTAATAGTTATAACTTTTTTAAACATAATCCTCGCTAAAACGAGGATTTTTTATTTTAAAGATACAAAGTATTATTTAATTAAATAATTCTAATAAAATGCATTGAAATTAAAAATAAGGGTACTTAAATTTAAAAAGATCTTTTGTTTGTGAGTCTAAAAATGAAAACAATTATATTTCATTCTTTTTTTTTCTTAACAACAATTATTTTTCAGACATACTTTTCCCAATGGAATCGGCAAACAAATGGTTTACCAAATGATTGGGTTTTAGGTTTGGCAATTGACACATGTGACTCAAATTGTGTTGTGTTTTCAGTTAATGTTGATTACCCCGAACCTTCAAGAATTTATAAAACACTTGATGGTGCAGAAAACTGGGTAAACATTTCACCAATTAAAAATTGGGGAGAATCAATAATAGATATTTCGATATTTGACAAATTACATATTTGGAGTGTGTCAGATTCAGGCAAAATATATGCTACAAATGACGGTGGGGAAACATGGCAAACGCAATACTTTGATTCAATAAAAACTAAATTTTTTAATTATATAGAAATGTTTGATAAAAATAACGGAATTGCAATGGGGGATGCACCAAATTGGACAAGTCCAGTAAGTGTTACGAATAAAGCGTTATTTTTACGAACTAATGATGGCGGAAATAATTGGATTGAAATGGAAAATGAAAATTTATTTTACGCGTCTGCTAGCTTATGGAGGCATTTAGATTTTATTAATTTAGATAATGGATATTTTTATGAAAATTGGGTTGACGGTAAAAATGAAGGAATACTGAAAACTAATGACAGCGGTAATAATTGGATGGTTATTTATCCAGATTTGGGCGTTCAGTTACTAAAATTTTATAATGAAAATATTGGATTGGTTCGTTATGTGAGCAACAAATTAGAAGGAAATCAAAAATATGGAATATTAAGAACTTTGGATGGCGGAAATTCATGGCAGAATTTTGTAACTGATTCAACGGGTTGGGCAAATGATTTGGAATTCATTCCAAATAATCCATCTAAAGTTTGGTTTACAGATCATAGAAATTTATTCTTTAGTGAAGATACAGGTCGAACATGGATAAAACAAAATATTGAAATAAAAGGTAGAGACATTGTTTTTGTTGATGAGAAACATGGTTGGATTTTAGGTGATGATAGTCAATTGTTTTATACAGACAACAATGACGGAATAATTACAAATGTTCTAAAACAAATTGATAAAATTTCAAATGAAATAAAACTTTACCAAAACTATCCCAACCCATTTAATCCAACAACAAAAATAACATTTTCAATTCCGCAAAGTTCCAAAATTAAACTAATTATTTATGATGTTTTAGGAAATGAAATAAAAACCATAATAGACGAACAAAAACAAGCTGGGAATTATGAAGAATATTTTAATCCTTCAAACATTCCAAGTGGAGTTTATTTCTACAGATTGCAAACTGATAATTTTATTGATGTTAAAAAAATGATATATCTTAAATAATTCGAAAGCCAGAAGCATTTATCATCTGGCTTTTTTTTATAAAGAATCTTTTTGCGCAGAGAACCAATTTGCTAAATAATTTTTTTGATCTTCAGTTAACTCAGCTTCATTGTGCATCATTACATAACCTTGCATAGGCATTTCGCCTGCTTTAATCATTTCAATGCATTCATCAAATTTACGTACTTTCTTTTCGATATCATATTCATTCCAAGTTGAAAAATTAAGATGACGTCTACCATCATCAATATGATTTTTTAGAAGCCAAGAAACCGGAGCTAAATCAGCATACCAAGGATATTTTGTCTGATGCGAATGACAATCATAACATGCATTTTTAATAATAGTTCCTATTTCTGTTGGCGGATTGCTAATTGTAACAAAATCATTTTCCGGTTTTGCTTCCGGATTTGTTTTATCAATTCGTATAAATTGAATAACTACAACAATTGCAACAATTATTAAAAATATTTTTTTCATTTAAAATCCTTCATTTTAGAAAATTTAAAACACATTTTATTTTAAGCCCATTTCTTTTTTGACTTCAAGTTTTGCTGCAATTCTATCTTTATGCGAAAGATGTAAATTGCTGCAAATTTTCTTTATATAATGTTCTTCATATTGATCAATATTTCCATCAACAAAAGCTATATGCCAAAGATTTTTAATTAGATTGAATTTCTCATTTGAATCAAAATGTTTGTTTACAATTTCTGTAAATTCGTAAACACTTACTGATTTTTTTATTTCTTCTTTCGATTTTGAAATAAGCGAATTTATTTCCTCTTCCGAAAGTGAAAATTCATTCTTCATAATATTGATAATTTTCTGTTCTTCATCAATAGTTAAATTATCATCAATATGAGCAATTTCTAAAAATAGTGCGCATGCTGAAATTTGAATTGCATGATTTTTTGAATTTGTATCAGTATTATTTTGTTTTTTAAATGTATCTAAAATAAATTCAAACATTTTATTCCTTTATTATTCTAGTAAATATTCATCTTTTGTATGGCGATCAATTTTCTTTTCGGGTTTATGTTTATTTCTTTCATAAAGTTCGACTAAAGATTTTAAGTAAAGTGCTAAATTTGTATTTACTTGGTTCCACTCAAATCGCCAAGTCCAGTTTCCGCCTAATTTTCCGGGAAAATTCATTCTTGCTTCAGAACCTAATCCAAGAATATCCTGCATAGGAATTACAACAAAATTTGCAACAGAGGCGTAAGCTGTTCTAATTAATTCTTGAGTCAAATTATCACCAAAATAATTTAGATATTTTTGAGTCCATTCATAAACTCCGGAATTATTTTCTTTTTCTTTTTCAAAAAATCCGCTTGTAGTATCGTTATCATGTGAACCGGTAAATACGATGCAATTTTTTACATAATTATGCGGTAAAAAGTTTTTGTCTCCATTTGTACCAAATGCAAATTGCAAAATTTTCATTCCCGGAAAACCAAAATCATCACGGAGTTTTTCAACTCCTGGAGTAATTACGCCCAAATCTTCAGCAATAATTGGAAGATCACCAAGTTCCTTTTTGATTTCGTTAAATAATTCTCTACCGGGAGCTTTTGCCCAGCGTCCGGTCTGAGCAGTTAGCGCATCACCTGGAATTTCCCAATAAGCTTCTAATCCTCTGAAATGATCAACTCTAACAATATCAACAGTTTCTAAAGTTTTCTGAATTCTTTTTTTCCACCAAGTAAAATTATCTTTTTCCATTTCTTCCCATTTGTATAAAGGATTTCCCCAAAGTTGACCGGTTGCACTGAAATAATCCGGTGGAACGCCAGCTTTTGTTTCAAGTTTTCCATCTTCACCAACTGAGAATAAATTTTTATTTGCCCAAAGATCAGAACTATCATATGCAATAAAAATTGGAATATCACCAATAATTTTTATTCCTTTTGAATTTGCATAAGTTTTTAATTTTTTCCATTGAGTATAAAAAGTATATTGAAGAAATTTTTGAAAATTATACCGATATTCTAATTTATCTTTCCACTTTTCTATTGAGTTATTAATTCTAAATGCAATATCGTGTTCCCATTCTGTCCATAATTTTCCACCGTGATATTCTTTAACAGCCATAAATATAGCATAATCATCCAGCCAAAAAGCATTTTCATTGCAAAAATTTCCGCAATTCTTAGAGAATATTTTCCCGGAAATTTTATAATTCTGAAATGCTATTGAAAGAAGTTGAAATTTTACCTCAATTAATTTTCCAAAATCGATATTATTTTTTTGAAAATGTGGAATACTTTTCAAGTCATTTTCTGAGAGAAGCCCATCATCTTTAAGAAAATCTAAATCAATTAATAAAGGATTTCCTGCAAATGTTGAAAATGATTGATAAGGAGAATCTCCATATCCAGTTGGACCTAGAGGAAAAATTTGCCATAATTTTTGTCCAGATTCAACCAAAAAATCAACAAAATGATATGCGTTTTTACCAACAGTTCCAATTCCATATTCCCCTGGCAGTGAAGTTGGATGAAGTAATATTCCGGCACTTCTTTCGAATTTCATAGTTATTCCTACATTTATTAAAAAAAATGAAAATTAATATTGAGTTTAATAAATTATTTTTTATTTTCTGTCCACAAAATTATGGTTCTGAATAATAAATACGAAGCTTAATTTTTTAAGTTTTTTGTTTGAAATAATTAATCATTTGTTTAATTTTCGTGCCCGATGTTGTCAGTTTTATTCCTACAAATTCATCGGCAAAATTTAGAATTACTTTTCAATAACTAATTGATAATCTGTTCACTCTATAAAATTTGAGGCTTTAATGAAAATTAGTCGTTACTATACTATCGCTAATCAAGATCCTTATTCAACATTAGAATTCGTAAAACGCACATCTGAAATTAAAAATCCTAACGGAACCAGCGTATTTAAAATGGAAGATGTTATGGTTCCTAAATCATGGTCACAAGTTGCAACCGATATAATCACACAAAAATATTTCAGAAAAGCTGGCGTTCCAAAGTTAATAAAAAAATTGAAAGAAAAAGGTGTTCCAAAATGGCTTCAACCATCTGTTGCTGATGATGAGTTATTAAACGAATTACCGGAAAAAGATAGATTTGGAGGAGAAACAGATTGTCGACAAGTATTTAATAGATTAGCTGGAACATGGACTTATTGGGGTTGGAAAGGGAATTATTTTGATTCTGAGGAAGATGCTTTAGCTTTTTATGATGAATCATGTTTTATGCTGGCAAATCAAATGGCAGCGCCAAATAGTCCGCAATGGTTTAATACAGGCTTAAATTGGGCTTACGGAATAAATGGTCCGGCTCAAGGTCATTTTTATGTTGATTATAAAACCGGTGAATTAACTCAAGCTGAAGATGCTTATACGCATCCGCAACCGCATGCTTGTTTTATCCAATCTGTTACAGATGATTTAGTTAATGAAGATGGCATAATGGATCTTTGGGTTCGTGAAGCAAGATTATTTAAATATGGCTCTGGGACGGGAACAAATTTTTCAAAAATTAGAGGTTCTGATGAACCGTTAAGCGGCGGTGGAAAATCCTCCGGTCTAATGTCATTTCTAAAAATTGGTGATCGTTCTGCTGGAGCAATAAAATCGGGCGGAACAACTCGCAGAGCTGCAAAAATGGTAACTCTTGATATTGATCATCCCGATATTGAAGAATTTATTGATTGGAAGCAACACGAAGAACAAAAAGTTGCTGCAATTGTTACCGGATCAAAACTTTGTAATTTACATTTAAATAATATTGTGAAAGCATGCTATGCAGAACATCCGGAAAATGATAGATTCAATAGAAAAAGTAACAAAAAATTAAATGCCGCAATTTTAAATGCAAGAAGATCACAAATTCCGGATAATTATATCGAAAGAGTAATTCAATTAGCTAAACTTGGATTTACATCAATAGAATTTCCAGAATATAATACTGACTGGAATTCCGAAGCTTATGCAACAGTTTCAGGACAAAATTCAAATAACTCAGTAAGAGTTACAAATGATTTTATGAAAGCAGTAATTGAAGATTCTGAATGGAATTTGTATTGGAGAGTTGAATTAAAGAAAGCTGCAAAAGATCAAAGAAAACCAGTGGCATGTAAGACTTTAAAAGCGCGTGATCTTTGGGCACAAATTGGTTATGCAGCTTGGGCTTCAGCAGATCCTGGTCTTCAATTTGATACAACAATAAATGAATGGCATACTTGTATTAATGATGGAAAAATTAACGCTTCTAATCCTTGCAGTGAGTATATGTTTTTAGATGATACCGCTTGTAATCTTGCTTCAATGAATTTAGTGAAATTTTATGATGAAGAGAAACAATCATTTAATATTAAATCATTTCGTCATGCAACACGATTGCTGACAATGGTTTTGGAAATCAGTGTTTTAATGGCTCAATATCCAAGTAAATCTGTTGCTCAAAACAGTTATGATTTTAGAACTCTTGGATTAGGCTATGCAAATTTAGGTTCATTATTAATGATTCAAGGAATTCCTTATGATAGCAATGAGGGACAAGCAATTGCTGGTGCAATAACCGCAATAATGCACATGAAATCATATGCAACTTCTTCCGAAATGGCAAAAGAATTAGGACCTTTTATTAAATATGAAAATAATAAAGAAAATATGCAGAGAGTTATTCGTAATCATAAAAGAGCTGCATTTAATGTTCCCGAAGAAGAATATGAAGGATTATCAATTTATCCGATGGGAATTGATCCTAAATACTGTCCATCAGATTTATTAAAAGCTGCTCAGCAAGATGCTGTTAATGCAGTTGATCTTGGGAAAAAATATGGTTTTAGAAATGCACAGGTTACAGTAATTGCACCAACCGGAACAATCGGTTTAGTAATGGATTGCGATACTACTGGAATTGAACCAGATTATGCTTTAGTAAAATTTAAAAAATTAGCCGGCGGCGGATATTTTAAAATTATCAATCAATCAATTCCACCGGCATTGAAAAGTTTAGGTTATAACAACGAACAAATAAACGAAATTGTTAAATATGCAAAAGGTACCGGTTCCTTATCCGGCTGTCCTTATATAAATCCGGAAACTTTAAAAGCAAAGGGATTTACTGATGAAATTTTGAAAAAAATTGAAACAATGCTGCCATCTGTTTTTGAATTAAATTTTGCATTAAACACTCACACATTGGGAATAGATTTTTGCCGAAATGTTTTAGGATTAACAGATGATCAAATAAATGATTATAATTTAAATTTACTTGAACAAATTGGTTTTAAAAAACAAGAAATTTCAGTTGCCAATGATTATGTGTGCGGAACAATGACTATCGAAGGTGCACCATTCTTAAAACACGAACATTATGCTGTTTTTGATACAGCAGGCAAATGTGGAAAACGCGGAACAAGATTTATTAAAGCAAATGCTCACATTAGAATGATGGCAGCGGCTCAACCGTTTATTTCCGGTGCGATTTCCAAAACAATAAATTTACCAAACGAAGCAAAAATTTCAGACGTTGAAGATTCATATTTAACATCTTGGAAAATGGGATTAAAAGCTAATGCGCTTTATCGTGATGGCTCAAAATTATCTCAACCATTAAATTCCACAACTGAAGAAAGTATTGATGCATTTGAGGAAGAAGAAAACAATAGTGAAATAATTAAAATAGCTGAAAGAATTATTCACAGATATATTGCTAAAAGAAGAAGATTACCGGATAGAAGAACCGGCTATACTCAAAAAGCAAAAATTGGCGGACAAACAGTTTATATAAGAACCGGAGAATATGAAAACGGTCAATTAGGTGAAATTTTCCTTGATATGCACAGAGAAGGTGCGGCAGTAAGAAGTTTATTAAATAATTTTGCAATTGCAATTTCGTTGGGTTTGCAACACGGAGTTCCTTTAGAAGAATTTGTTGATGCATTTGTTTTCACCAAGTTTGAACCAAGCGGTATGGTTACTGGAAATAGAAGAATTAAAATGTCAACTTCAATAATTGATTATATTTTTAGAGAATTAGCCGTTACATACTTAAGTCGAAATGACCTTTCACATGTGGAAGAAGATGAGCTTAGCAGAAATAAAACTTACGGATCATTAGTTGAACCAGAATATATTAGTGAAGAAGTAATCAGCGAAAGAATGATCCATTTGGATAGTACAAATGAAAGGAGTACAACTGTCAATTCAGCTTCAAGTGGAAATGGCAGCGGTGCTCATAAACAACAAGTTGCTCATATAACCAAAAAGGTACAGGAGGCTAGAATCTTAGGTTATACAGGCGATATTTGTCCCGAATGCCAAAGTATGACAATGGTACGAAACGGAACTTGTTTAAAATGTGAAACATGCGGGTCAACAACCGGCTGCAGCTAAGTAAAAATATCCAAATTGAAAAGGGGCGGAAACGCTCCTTTTTTTATATATTAAGCTTTATTTTCAAAATTGTGCAATTATTTTTAAGTTAAATGAGAGAAATTGAACAAAATATTGAATTCATTAACCAGAAAATCCAAAATAAATGTAATTCCATTGGAAGAAATTTCTCGGAAATTACTCTTGTTGCAGTTTCAAAACTTCGTTCTGTTGAAGAAATAAAATCTGCTGAATTAAAAGGGATTCTAAATTTTGGTGAAAATAAAGCGCAAGAACTTGAAGAAAAAAATAATTTAATAAATACTAATGTAAATTGGCATTTCATCGGGCATTTACAAACAAATAAAGTTAAAGTTGTTGTTCCCATTTCCGAATTAATTCATTCAGTTGATTCAATAAAATTGATTGATGAAATAAATAAAAGAGCAGAAAATATTAATAAGATTCAAAAAATTTTATTGGAAGTGAAAACTTCAAATGAAGCAACAAAATACGGAATCGAAGATTTTGAAGAACTTAATAAAATTGCAGAATATTGCAAAAGACTACCAAATATTAAGTTGCTTGGATTAATGACAATTGCTCCTTATACTGAAAATGAAGAAATTATTAGAAATTCATTTAAGAAATTAGCAGAGCAAAAAAATAAATTAATTGAAAATGGTTTTGAACTTCCGCATTTATCAATGGGAATGACAAGCGATTTTGAAATAGCGATTGAAGAAGGTGCAACAATTTTAAGAATTGGAACTGCAATTTTTGGAGAGCGAAATTATTCTATCAAATAATGAATAGAATTAATTAAGTTTACAATTCTAAATTTTGGAAATTTTATGAGTGAGCTTTTACCTAAAATAAATGAAACTTTAACTGAACTAAGAAAATATAGTTCAAAAGAATATCCAATTGGAATTATTCTTGGTACCGGACTTGGCGGATTAGTAAATGAAATAAATATTGAACACATAATAGATTATGATAAAATTCCGCATTTCCCCCTTTCAACGGTTGAATCACATTCCGGGAAATTAATTCTTGGTTCAATAAATGGTAAAAATGTTGTGGCTATGCAAGGAAGATTTCATTATTACGAAGGATATAGTATGCAGCAAATTACTTATCCGGTTAGAATAATGAAATTTCTTGGAGTAAAAACTTTATTGGTTTCCAATGCTTGCGGAGGGATGAATCCGATTTATAAAAAAGGAGATATTATGATTATGAATGATCATATTAATCTTCTTGGAGATAATCCATTAATCGGAAAAAACGAAGATTCTTTAGGTCCAAGATTTCCGGATATGAGCGAACCGTATGATAGAAATTTAATAGAATTAGCAGAAAAAATTGCTTTAGAAAATGGAATAAAAGTTCAAAAAGGTGTTTATGTTGCAGTTGCTGGTCCAAATTTAGAAACAAAAGCAGAATATAGATTTTTACGCGCAACGGGAGCTGATGTTGTTGGAATGTCAACTATTCCGGAAAATATTGTAGCAAATCATATGGGAATTAAAGTTTTAGGAATTAGTATTATTACGGATGAATGTTTTCCTGATTCTTTAAAACAAGTGAATGTTCAAGAAATAATTGAAACTGCAATGAATGCTGAACCAAAAATGACAAAAATTCTAAAGGAAGTAATTAAACATTTATGAATTTGAATAAGTTAAAATATTATTTATCACCATTATTAATTGCGTTATTAATTTTTTTATCTAATTTTTTAAATACGCAGTTATTTGGTTCTGAGATTGTTAACTTTGTGGTCTGGTTTATTTTATCATTATTTATTTTTGCAACTGGCTGGTTTACAAACAACACTTTAGGTTGGGTTCGTGGCGGAAAAATTGTTTTTGCAGTAATTGTTGCAATGGCCATTTTAAGCGCTTTGCTAATTTCATTTTTTAATGATTATTTTCTAACAGAAAATTTATTGTTTGAAAATGTTATACTTTATTCTCTAAGAATTATAATGCTTGGAGTTATGGCATTTTTTGGAATGTCAATTTCAGAAATTTTTACCAAGCAAAAAGAAATTGAAAATTTAAAAAAAATTGATCACGAAAAAGAATTATTGGAAGTTAAAATAAAATCTGAACATATAATAAATGAAGCAAATTTAAATGCTGAAAAAATAATTTTTGAAGCAAATAAAAAAGCAGCAGAAATTTTATTAAAAAAATAAAAACAAAAATTTTATAAAAATTATTTATTAGAAATTTTAATATTCACGTTATGGAAAAGTATAAACAATATTCAAGCAATTTAAACTATTCAGAAATTGAAGAAGAAATTTTAGATTTTTGGCAGAAAGAAAATATATTTCAAAAAAGTATAGAACTTAGAGAAGGCAGTAAGCCATTTACATTTTTTGAAGGTCCGCCAACTGCAAACGGTAAACCAGGACTTCATCATGTTATGGCAAGAACTTTAAAAGATTTAGTTTGCAGATACAAAACTTTACAAGGATTTAAAGTTAATAGAAAAGCCGGTTGGGATACCCATGGATTACCCGTTGAAATAGAAGTTGAAAAACAATTAGGAATAAAAAGTAAAAGTGAAATTCCGGAATTTGGAGTTGCAAAATATAATGCCGCTTGCAAAGAATCGGTTTTCACGTATAAAGATCTTTGGGAAAAAATGACAAACCGCATGGGATATTGGCTCAGTTTGGAAGATGCTTATATCACTTGCACAAATGAATATATTGAATCGGTTTGGTGGGCTTTAAAAACTTTATTCGATAAAGGATTAATTTTTAAAGATTATAAAATTGTTCCGCAATGTCCAAGATCGGAAACAGTTTTATCATCTCATGAACTTGCATTAGGTTATCGTGATACAAAAGATCCGTCAGTTTATGTTTTAATGAAAATTCAAAATTCAGAGTTAGCAAAAGACGGAGATACATATTTTCTTGTTTGGACAACAACTCCTTGGACTTTAATTTCCAATGTGGCATTGGCTGTTGGCTCAAATATAGATTATGTAAAAATAAAAACTGAAAATGTTTTTTTAATACTTGCAAAAGAAAGATTATCAGTAATTAGAGAAGAATATGAAATTGTTGAAGAATTAAAAGGTTCACAACTTGCGGGAATTAGTTACGAACAATTATTTCCATATTTAAAAGTTGATAAGAAAGCGTTTTATGTTACCGAAGCAAATTTTGTAAGTACTGAAGATGGTTCAGGAATTGTTCATATTGCGCCGGCGTTTGGTGCGGATGATTATGAACTATCAAAAATATATAATTTACCGTTTCTTCAACCGGTTACTCGTGGTGGATTATTTACAGAAGAAATTACTGATTATGCAGGTCAATTTGTAAAGGATGCTGATCAAGAGATTATTCAAGCATTAAGAAAGAACGGTCAGCTATATAAAAAAGAAACAATAATTCACTCATATCCGTTTAGCTGGAGATTTGATAACGTTCCTGTAATTTATTATGCACGCGAATCTTGGTTTATAAAAACCACTTCTGTTTCTGAAAAAATGGTTGAACTGAATAAAGAAATTAATTGGTATCCGCCGGAAGTTGGCTCCGGTAGATTTGGAAATTGGTTGGAAGAAAATAAAGATTGGGCTTTATCAAGAGATAGGTTTTGGGCAACACCTTTACCAATTTGGGTTTCTGAAGATGGTGATATGTTTGCAGTTGGAAGTATTGAAGAATTGAAAGAAGGATTTGTTGAAAGAAATAACATAAAAATAAAAGTTTCGGATTTGCCAAATGAAGAAATTGATCTTCATAAACCATTTGTGGATGAAATTAAATTTGAAAAAAATGGCAAAATTTATTTTAGAACTCCGGAATTGATTGATGTTTGGTTTGATTCCGGTGCAATGCCGTTTGCTCAACATCATTATCCGTTTGAGAACAAGGAATTATTTGAAAATAATTATCCCGCTGATTTTATTTGTGAGGGAATTGATCAAACACGCGGCTGGTTCTATACTTTGCATGCAATTTCAACAATGTTATTTGAAAAAGTTGCATTCAAAAATCTTATAGTAAATGAATTAATTCTCGATAAAAACGGAATGAAAATGTCCAAATCAAAAGGAAATGCTGTTGATCCTTTTGAGCTATTTGCAAAATACGGAGCAGATGCAACACGCTGGTATTTAGTTACCGGAAGTCCGCCTTGGAGAACTACACTTTTTGATGAAGACGGAATTGTAGAAGTTCAGCGTAAATTTTTTGGGACATTGATAAATACTTACTCGTTTTTTGTTTTGTATGCAAATATTGATAATTTCGATTTTAGTCAAGAACTTATTCCATATGAAGAAAGATCAGAAATTGATAGATGGATTATTGCAAAACTTTCATCTGTAATTGAAGAATATCAAGAACTTATGGATAATTATGACGTTACAAAAGTAGCAAGATTAGTAAGCGATTTTACGATTGATGAACTTTCTAATTGGTATGTGAGAAGAAGCAGAAGAAGATTTTGGAAATCAGAAATTAATAAATCTAAAATTTCTGCATATCAAACTTTATATGAATGTTTAAATACTGTTGCAAAATTAACATCACCTTTTGCACCTTTTATTACTGAAGAAATTTTTCAGAATTTAAATAAAGTGACAAAACTTGAAAATAGAAAATCTATTCATTTAGTTGATTTTCCAGTTCCGACTTATCGAAATAAAGAGTTGGAAGAAAAAATGGAAATTGCTCAAAAAGTAGTTTATCTTACAAGAGCAATGAGAGCAAAGAACAATTTAAAAGTAAGGCAACCGCTTAGAAAAATAATGATTGCTGTAGAACCAAAAAGCAGAGATGCAGTTAGAAGTATGAGCGATGTAATTTTGGAAGAAGTGAACATAAAAGAATTAGAAGTTTTACAAGATGATTCATCAATTGTAAATAAAACCGCTAAAGCTAATTTTAAATCATTAGGACCCAAATATGGAAAAATGATGAAGAACTTAGCCCAAAAAATAAAAGATT
>JBGSKB010000483.1:0-6197 GCA_041741395.1 Melioribacteraceae bacterium | reverse complement strand
TTAACAAATTTAAGATTATGGCAATTTGATTTAACAGCACAATTTAACGGCTCGTCAAGAATACCAAAACTTTCTGATAATATATTTTTTGAAAATGGAACCAAGTCGCCTTCTTATTTAAATATGATGGCACAAGTAACTCATTTCTTAAAAGGCTGGGAAGTTTTTTTAGGAATTGAAAATCTCACAGATTTTACGCAACCTACAATAATAATTTCTGCCGATGATCCATTTGGACCAGATTATGATTCATCTATTATTTGGGGACCAATTGAAGGAAGAAAATTTTATTTGGGTTTTAGACTAACATTAAAATAGGAAACTAAAATGAATAATTTATCGAAATATATTTTTATTCTTTTTATTACTGCATGCAGCACAAATATTAATTCTAATGATTTAAAAGTCGTTACATTTGATACATCAATCCATTGTGAAGATTGCGTAAATACAATGTTTAATAATCTTCCTAAAGAAGCCGGTGTTGTGGATTTGAAAATTGAGTTAAATGAAAAACTTGTTTCTATTGTGTTCAATCCCGCAGAAACAACAGTTGAAAAATTGGCAGAAAAAATTAACGAGCTTGGATATTCTGCTTATGTAAAAAGTTTCGATGACTTTAAAAGTAATTGAATTTACTAAGCATTTTTTTATTTATTTCAAATATGCCATCTTTTTAAAAGACGGCATATTTTTAAATTCTTTTCTACACATCAAATTATTTCATCAAAATCATTGTTTTTGTATTATTAAATTCATCTGTTTTTAATCTATAATAATAAACTCCGCTTGGAAGATTTGCTGCATTAAACTCAACTTCATAGTTACCGGGTTTTTGTTTTACATTAACTAAAGTTTTAATTTCTCTTCCTAGAATGTCATATACCTTCAGTGTAACATGTGCAACGTCATCCCGAACTTGTTTCGGGATCTCAGAATTATCAAGATGCTGAAATGAATTCAGCATGACAGATGATGGAACTGAATATTTTATAGTTGTATTTGGGTTAAATGGATTTGGATAATTTTGAGATAAATTAAAATTAGAAAATTGATTTTCCTCATCTTCAATAGAATTAGGTTGATCAATAATTGAAAACGGTTCTACATCAACTGAAGTGATTTGCCTTAGTGTGGAATTAATTGCTGCAAGTCTAATTGTATAATTCCCAATTGGTGTTTCAGGCAAATCAGCATGAATACTATTATTACAGAAAAAGCCGTCATTGGCTTGAGTATCACCAAATTCTCCATTATCAACTAATAAACCATTATAAGGCCAATCAGAATATAATGCACGAAATTGAATTAGCCCATCTTTTAAAACATCAAAAGTTGCAGTATGAATTGCATTTGGAGCACTAGTTATGTGAGCATTAAAAGCTGCTGTAGTTGAACCATCAATTAATACATAATCCGGTGTAAATTGAATTTCTGAAATGTTTAGTTCTCTTTGACTTCCATCTAAATTTATATTTCCTATCCATATTTGAGGGGGATTACTATGAGCTAAAAAACAAAATTTATTTCCATTCCAATTTATTGAAGGAAGTGAGGATTCTGAAAAACGAAATCCACCAAGTGCATTTATGCTAATTCCATCAATACTAACTAAATCAAAACAAGAAGATGTTGATCTATCAACAAAAGTAATAGGAAGTCTTCCATTATCGGCTTGTACAATAGCAATTGAACCATCGCCGGACATTTGAGTCATTGCTGAAGTTCCAAAAATATTTAAACCACTAATTACTTTTATCGGACTCCCAATTACAATTGGGACAAAGTAAACATTTATTTCGTCGCTGTTTAGTTCAGCATTATGTTCTCTTTTAAAGATTAAAAATTGATCGCCATTTTTGTTTGTTGAGAATGGTTGATTTCCAACAGCATATTCACCTAAATGATAAAAACTACCGTTTGTGTAAACTACTAAATCACCATTGTTAAAATCGGATTCTTCAATTTTAAAAAATGGTGTACCAACTAAAATTGCTTCGGCATTTGCAGAAATATCAAATCCGCTATTGAAACTTGTCGTCCAAAACTCATTAACATTTCTTCCAAACAATTCAATTGCCATATTTGAAAAATTAAAAACTTGTTGAAGATTACTTCCATCAGAATAAACTTTCCAAACACCGGTTCCTTTAGGATCTCTATGATTGTGAATAAAATAAACAGTATTTCCGTCTGCTGTAATTCGTGGAGAAACTGGAATTTCCGGTTTCATATCTGCAAAATTAGGATCAGGATTTGGAAGTAATGCAACAATTTTATTTATTGAACTTCCATCAGAATTGCTGATAAATATTTCTCCTGTTCCGGTATAATCGCACCAAATAATTTTGCTTCCATCAGCATTAATATCTACAAATGGTCCAAATCCGGTATTTGTAAAATCATATATAAGTTTAAGTCCACTTTCATCAGAATTTATTGTGTAAACTTTTCTTGTGTAACCACCGGTTGCAAAAATTATTTTCGTGCCATCAGAACTCATTTTCATATTGCTGATTTCCATATTCTCTTCAAAGCTACTAATCTGTTTATATTCAACAGAACGTATCACATTTATCTGAGCTTCATTCTTTAAAAATATTAAGTGAATTATTATAAAAACGAATATGAAATATTTAGTTGGACTGCACATAATCACCACCTCATTTTTGTAGAAAAACTTTATGATTTGTTTAATCTTTAGAGATATCTTTTATAGGAAAATTTTATTTATTAAAAAAAATTATTTTCAATAAAAATTTTAAAAGGAAGAAGCAATGTGCAATAGGATGAATTTGTTAAGTTCAATTAGCATTTTTTTATTAATAAAATCAATAATAAATTTGAGTAATGGCGGTAAGATAAATATAATTATATAGATACAATATTTTCAAATAATTCATTTAGTTTACATATATGTTTATTAAACATTCATGCTTATGAAAAAGATTTCGAAACAAATTAGAAAGTATATCAAATTTTTTACAGAAGATATTTGGAGAATTCGACTTAGCGAACTAAAGGGTAAGAAAGCATTTTTTATTAAGCAGCAGCGAATTATTATTCTTTCAATCCGTAATTTCCGAGAAGATAATTGCACTTTAAAATCTTCGGCACTTACTTTTTATTCGATGCTTTCTATTGTTCCGGTTGTTGCAATTTTATTTGGAATCTTTAAAGGTTTCGGACTCGAATCGCAATTAGAGAAATTACTTCTTGATAATTTCAAAGAATATGAAGCAGTGATGATTAAAATCGTTAATTACTCAAATATTCTTTTAGAAAATACCAAAGGCGGACTTATTGCCGGAATTGGAATTATTTTATTGCTATATACTGTAATAAAATTGTTGAACAATATAGAATATTCACTCAACGATATTTGGAAATTTAAAACTTCACGAACTGTTGCAAGGCAATTCAGTGATTTTTTGGCAATACTTTTTTTAGCTCCGTTGTTCTTTGTTCTTTCAAGCGGTCTAACAGTTTTCATAAGTGTTTTTATAGATGATTTAGCCGAGCAATTTAAATTGTTGGGAATGATTGTCCCTTTAATTTCTTTTATTTTAAAATTTCTTCCTTATGTAATTATTTGGATTCTCTTTACACTCTTTTATGTTATTATGCCGAATGGTCCGGTAAAGTATTCTGCCGCATTCTTAGCGGCGATTGTTGCAGGAACACTTTATCAAGTTGTACAATTTTTATATGTTAGTTTTCAAATAGGAATTGCAAGTTATAATGCAATTTACGGAAGCTTTGCAGTTTTTCCTTTATTTCTTATTTGGCTGCAAACTAGCTGGTTAATTTTCCTTTTTGGCGCAGAAATTTCATATTCAATTCAGAACATCAGCAATTTTGAATTTGAAGCCGATTCAAAAAATATAAGTCAATATCAAAAAAGATTAATTTCACTCGCAATTGCACAAGTTGTTGTAAAGAATTTTCAAGCTGGAAATAAAGCTTTATCATCAATTGATATCGCAGAGAAATTGGGAATTCCAATTATTCTAACTAATAAAATTATTGCAGAATTTGTTGATGTGGGAATATTCTCAAAAATATATACTGAGGAAGAGAAAATATATATATATCAACCGGCAAAAGATTTAAAATATTTTTCAATTAAATATGTAACAGATTCTTTAGAAAAACATGGATCAAAAATTCCATTAAAAAAGAATGATGAATTTAATTCAATTATTGGAATTACAGAGAAGATGTCGCAATTAATTTCTAATTCCCCAGAAAATAAATTACTAACTGAATTATAGTTTAATAAAAAATCGCATAAGTAATTATTTCAAATGTGATTAAAGTTTAATTAATTTTTTGGTAATAATTACTTCTAAACTTTCCATTGTTCTCAAAACTTTTCAATTGCAATTGCGTCAAATGTTGTAAAAATACCTAACGGTAGGTAGAAAATTATATTCATTTTTTTTATTTTACCGAACGGTAAGTAAAGGAATATTGCAATGAAAGAAATTCAAGATAAATTAGTTATAAGTGAAACAAAAAATAAAATATTCAATGCCGCTGCTGAATTATTTGCACGCGATGGTTTCTATAAAGTTTCGGTTAGAGAAATTTGCGAAGCTGCAAATGTTACAAAACCAGTTTTGTATTATTATTTCAAAGATAAAGAAACTTTGTTTGAAGAATTAATGAAAGAAACTTATGCAAAATTTGATGAATTGGTTGTTAAGTACTTGATTGATACGGAAAATTTAAAAGTTATGTTGAGAAACTTGGTAAAACTTTATATCGATTTTCTTACAAATTATCCGCATCTAACAAGGTTTTCAGCTTTTATTCAATCAGCAAATGTTCCAAAAAGAATTTTGGAAATGAAAATACAAAGGTACAAAACGGAAATGGGAAGATTTATTTCAATAATTAAAACAAATCAAAAACTTGGATTGATCTCTAAAGAATGTAACCCAGAAACTTTAGCTTTAAATTTTATTGGAACAATTATAATGCATATTGGTGAATTTTTACTTTTAGATGTTTCTTCAAAAGAACTGGATAAAAAACTTAACAAATTTGTTGAGTTTTGGATAAATACATTTATTATTAAAGAGTTGGCGGAGTAATTTTTATGAGAAACGTATTTTTATTTTTTATTGCATTTTTACTTTTCAGCGGATTGAATTTTTCACAGCAAAAATCAAAAAATATTATACTGCTATCTTTGAATGAAGTGATTGAAATTTCCAAATCTGATAATTTATCACTCAAATCAAAAATGCTGGAATACGATTATCAAAATTTAGAAGTGTGGAAATCTTTTTCATATTTTCTTCCTTCATTAAATTACCAAGGATTAGCTACAAATAATTTGGAACTTCCGGTTTTTGTTTTTATGGGTCAAAAATTTATTGTTGGGACAAAATTTGCATTTCAACATTCACTAGATCTTTCTCTACCTTTATTTTCCGGTGGATCAAGGTGGTTTAATGTTAATATACAAAAGAATATTAAAAAATCGTTAAGTGAAGAATTAAAGGGAAAAGAGCAAGAAGTTGTGTTACAATCACTTCAAGCATATTATGGAATTATTTTAGCAAATTCATTATTTCAATCTACTGAAGAAGCTGTTGAAGTTTCGAATTCAAATTTAGAACAAGTAAAAAAATATTATTCTGCCGGAACAGCAACGGAGTTGGATTTACAAAGGGCTAAAGCACAATATGCTGCATCGCTGCCGAGTTTAGAAAAAGCGAAATCAGAAAAACTTTTGAGTTTACAAAGATTAAAATTTCTTTTAAACATTTCTTTGGATGATTCTTTAGTTGTTACTGATTCATTGATTCAAAGAGATTTTCTAAATGATTACAAACTTTCTTCACTTGATGAATTAAAAAATATTTCTGCAGAAAACCGATTCGATATAAAATCTTTGAACTATAAATTAGCAGCAACAAAACAAAGTGAAAACATTGCTCTTGGAAGTTTTTCTCCAATTATTGCAGCTTCCGCAAATCTTGCACACCAAGCCCAGCTTGATAAATCTCATGTAATGTGGAATGATTACATCCGGTCAAAATCAATTTCTCTTTCAATGATTTGGCCATTGTTCGAAGGTGGAAGAAAAATTTTAAACTATCAGCAAGCAAAAATCCAAACTGAACAAATGGAAATTATGATTGAACAAGCCGATAAAGGAAGAATTCTTAATGTTGAAGAAAATT
>JBGSKB010000482.1:0-2619 GCA_041741395.1 Melioribacteraceae bacterium | reverse complement strand
AAGGAATTCCTAAATACATACTTTCTATTAGTGTTCCAGGTATAATATCGTGGTGTGTGGGTATAACAAATATTTTAGCTGTAGCTATCTCGCTGAATAATTCGTCTTGAGTTTTCAAGTATCCAATCCATACTGTGTTTTTTTCCAATCCCAAATATTCAACTCTCTTTTTTAATTCATTTAAATATTCGGGTGTAGAGTCACCAACAATTTTTATTCTAATATTTGGAAATCGCTTTTTTACTAAGGCCGCCGCTTCTATAAAATCTTCTATTCCTTTTATTTTAGCTAATCTAGCTGCATAAATTATGTCTATATCCTTTTTAATGCCACTAACATTAATCTTGGGTAAATTAATTGGATAATTTAGCCAATGTAAATTTGCACTACTATTAATCTTGAGTATTAAACTTTTCATGAAATTTGCGCGGATAGAAAAATGTTTAGCATTACAAATAATCTTATTTTCAATCTTAAGTTGAGCTTTATATTGAAATGAAGGATAATACTGTACAACATGATTAATAAAACCTTGTATCGTAACAAGAAGAGGAAAATTTAAATTTATAACTGATGCCGCCATTATATGCTCAGTTCCGTGTAAGTTAACTATATCAGGCTTGATATTATTAACGATTGAACGAATTTTTTTATTTATTCTATAAAAATTAGTAAAATATTCAAATTTAAATGAAGTCTTTCTTAATAATGGTATTGAAGGTCTTTTTAGCAAGTAATAATGAATGTTGTTATCAACAATAATTTGATCTTCAGCAATTCCATCTATAATACTAATTACAGATAATTCAATTTCTGCAGACTCTCTTATAAGCGCTATGCTTGTACTAATCCAAGGTGCAAGCACAATTGGGCGATTATTATTAACAAATTGAATTTTATCTTTTAGGTTTGTTACGTCCAAAGGGCAAATCCAGACAACCTTTAATTTTGCTTTTGTCAATGTTTGATTATCTTTTTAATTTTTCTAATAATTTTATTAAAAAATGAAATTTGCATCATTTTTACCCAGTGTTTTTTATAATGATAGTAATCATAACTCCTGCTAGCTAAAACATATTCAGGATGATTTTTAACTGTAAAATCTGGATCCACTTTCCTGTCGTGATATAATGTTTTGTTGTCAGCATGCGATCCAATAAAACCAATATTTTTAACTAGGTTTTTTTTAGGGACAATGCACAACCCACTATTTGTTCTAATTGTAAATCCAAATTGAAAATCCCAAATGTGTTTTAACTTATTCTTATCATTGAATATATAGGAGTATATGTTTTTAAAGAAATCACTTTCCTCTTTTGTCGGAAACAAATCATTAAAACGATTTTGTTTATAAAAATCTGGCCATTGTGTCATTTCAAAATCAAAATGTTTCCAGCATCTTTTCCAAGTCGCCCATCCCCAAGAATGTCCATACAAGGAGAAAAAATAACTATAATCAAAAACCATTTTCTCCTCAGTTGGATTATTGCCGCTGATTAACCAAATTCTTTTATCATCTTCATACCTATCCAACATTTCTTGACAAAAAAAGAAAAATGGTTTTACCGGTACACAATCATCTTCTAATATTATTAACTTGTCTTCATTTTGAAAAGCCCAGGAAATTGCTGTTGCGGGCCCAGGCCCACATCCTAAATTGTCTTTCAAAAAACGAGTGTGTAATTCACAATCCCAATCTATCTGCTTTATTATTTCTCTTGTTAAAGTACAATTTATTTCATCATTGGTAACAGCAGTTCTTGGTCCGTCTGCAGATACATATAATTTGGAGGGTTTAGCTTTCTTTATTTCATTAAATACAGCTTGTGCGCAATCGGGTCGATTAAATATAATAAATAATACTGGGGTGATTAATTTGTTTGAATTCATAACTTCATTATAAATGTTTTTTTAAAAGAGAATTATCTCTGATATATAATACGAGCAATCCAGTTATTAACATTAATAATGGTATAACAATCCTACCGTATGCTGCACCTTTAAACTGATAAAGTTTTATTAGTATTGGGTATATAAATAATGAGCATAAACCTCCGATATATGTTATCAATGATGCAAGCTTTGTTCGTTCATTTGCCAAAATAATTGATGAGACTAATGAAACTAGGACAGTTATGGTTGAACCAAGAGCAATGATATTAGCATAAGTATACGCACGAGTATATTTCCCGCTCGTCAATAATTCAAGAAGTGCACTTGAAGTAAAAAGAAATATTAATAATGCAATTACTAAAAATCCCACAAAAAAAAATATATTAGTTCCAAGTTTTTTTATGTTATTGTAGATTAAATGCTTATAAAAGTCAGGTTCAAACGCCTGGAACAAAGCCATAAATGCTAGCAACAAGAAACCTGCAATTTGACTTCCAATTGAATAAAATCCAAGTTCACTTGTATTGTTTAATCGTTCAAGCATAATTCTGTCTAAAGATTGAATTGGTATATAAGCGTATGCTGAAATGATTAATGGTATAGCGAGTTTAATAGCATTTTTAAAAACTCCAAAATCTATTTTATAAAGTACCCACTTCCTTAAAAATCTAAAACATATTAATGTAATTATTATTTTGGCTGCTAAGGGGCCACTCAACCTTCCAA
>JBGSKB010000481.1:0-2737 GCA_041741395.1 Melioribacteraceae bacterium | reverse complement strand
ATAATAATAAATTTCCATATGTGTAATATAATTCTTCATTAGATCCACTTTCAATTCTAATTTTTAGCTTATTTAATTTAGATGCCGAATTTGATAATTCGTTATCAAAATATTTTTCGAGTTCATTCGTAATATCGTTTTTTGAGTTTAATTTAAAATAAGTCGAAAAGTAATATTGTAATGCTTCATTGGAATTAGTAAAATCTCTAAAATCACCTTCTACATTCAAAGATTTAATTGTATTTGGAATAAAAATTATTTTTTGAAGATGTTGATTGAATCCAATTCTAATTGGGGATGTTAAAATTTCTTGAACAAAAATTTGAAAAATTGAATAAACAGATTTTTTCTCAATTGAAGTTCTGAATTCAATTTCATTCTTTATTTCATTTGAAATCATCGGGAATATTTTTTTTAATTCTGCAACTTCTGTAATATTATTTTTATCTAAATCAAATGAAGGAATGTTTATACCATTAAAATATTTTTGTTCAAGTTCATAACTAATATTTGTTTCATTTGTTTTTTTGAAAGAATAGAATTGTCTATTTGATTCAAGCAAAAATATATTTGTTTTGTTTCCTCTTATTGAAAAGTAAATTGATGAATTTTCTAAATCAAATTTTACAATTCTTTCGTTTGCGGCTATTTCAATATTTTCAATTTTTGAGAAAAGTGCCGAATTAAATATTTGGATTACATTTTTCTTCGCTTTAAAATGTGAATTTTTAATAACGATAAATGTAGAATTGGGATTTGCAGAAATTATTAGATGTCTATCCGGGAAATTATTATTAGGAATTTTTAAAAAAAGTTTATCCTTTTCTTGCGAATAAATATCTGTGATAGTTGAATTAAGTAAATCCGGAATTAAATCATTAATTGATCTAAGTAAGTAAAAATAATTTCTATACATTAAAAATGATTTTCATACCTATTTCGGGAAACCTTTGTCTCTACGTTCTTTTTCTGTCAATTTAAAAACAGTTCGGAATAATTCTTTATCAATATCAGTCAATATAACATTTCTTCTTTGCATAACTCTTTCGGCAACTTCAATACTTCGATCAATATCATAAGTTGTTAATGCTTCAGAACCGCCCCAACTGAACGAAGGAATATAGCGGGGAGGAAATGTTCCGCCAAAAATATTGCTTGATACACCGACAACCGCACCAGTATTAAATGAAGTGTTAATTGCCGCTTTGGAATGGTCACCCATTGTTAAACCAACAAACTGTTTTCCGCTTTCAATTAGTTGATTATTAATCTGAACCTTTATTGTTCCATAATTATTTTTTAAATCGCTATTTGTAGTTCCAGCTCCTAAATTAACCCAAGAACCCAAATAGGAATTTCCTAAAAATCCATTGTGCTGTTTATTTGAATAACTATGAATTATTGTATTTTCAATTTCACCGCCAATTTTACTAACTTTCCCAACACTTGTGTTATGATAAATTGTTGAATTCATTTTAACAATTGTATCTTCGCCAATAAAAACTGGTCCTTGAATAGAAGCATTATGCAAAATTTGAACATTATCACCGATAAATATTGGACCATCTTCTGCATCTAAAACAACGCCCGGTTTTATTTTAACATCTTTTCCTAAAAAAATATTTTCACGATTTAAAAAATACACACCGGGAAAATCCTTAATAAAATTTACAGATTCATTTGTTAATTTCTTAAAATCTTTAATTAATTCTTGATGGTTATATGTAATTAAATCCCATGGATAATTTATAATAGTTACATCAACTTCTTTTATGGGTAAATTTTGAAATTCATTTTTTGATAAAACATCTTTAAGTGAATTGCTGACACCTTCTAAATTTTTCCCGCTTACTCTTGCCCCAATAAAGTTATTATTTGAAAAGAAAATTTCGTCTTTCCCCTCAAGCGGAATTTGATTTACAAGAGTATCATCAACAAGAATTCTTCCATTCAAAAATAACATCATATCAGACATTACGTGATCAACTATTTCTGAAGGATGATTTTGCTTAATTACATTTCGTAAATATCCGCGAGTATTTAACTCAACACGTACACCCGGATAATTCCTTCTTATTTTTCTATGCAGTGATAAAATTCCGCATTTCAAATGATAAGACGGACGAAAATAAGTTAATGGTTGAAGTTGCTTATATTCTTCATCTTCAAAAATGCAAATACTTTTCAAATTTCACCTTTTAGTTTATTAAAGAATAAGTGATTCCCAAGTATCAACATAAGTTCCGCTCAAACGGGAAGCTGCTGATTTATCAATAATTACAAAAGCTTCCTTATGCATTTGAATAATTGAAGCCGGACACATAGCTGTAATTGGTCCTTCAACTGAAGCTCTTATTGCTTCAGCTTTTGATTGACCAGTAGCAACTAATATTAATTCTTTTGCATCCATTATTGTTCCAACACCCATTGTAATTGCATATTTTGGAACATCTTCACCTTTTTCAAAAAATCTTTTATTATCATCCCGAGTTGTTGGGGTTAAAGTTTTTATTCGTGTTCTTGATCCAAGTGATGAGCCAGGTTCATTGAAAGCAATATGACCATTAGCACCAATCCCTAAAACCTGAATATCAATTCCGCCAAAACTTTTAATTCTTTCTTCATACCAATTGCAAAATAATTTAACATCATTTGCCATTCCTTGCGGAACATGAATGAATCTTGGATCTAAATTTATTTCTGAGAAAAAATTTTTTTGCATAAAATAATGATAGCT
>JBGSKB010000480.1:0-2717 GCA_041741395.1 Melioribacteraceae bacterium | reverse complement strand
TATCCAAAATGCCGGTAAGTACAAAGTTATGTGGGATGGAAAAAACAGTAATGGTTCAAAAGTTTCAAGTGGAATATATCTTTATAGATTTGAAGCAACCACATTAAAAGACAACAAACATTTTGAAAAATCAGCTAAATTAATTTTGGTTAAGTAAACGAATTCCTTAATGGTCAAAGTGAATCGTTTTTTGCACTTTATTATTTATTCTATTAACAATTTTCTAAAAATTGATAAAACTTTTTTATAGGAAAAATTTTTCTTTTAATAATTGATAAATCCCAAAAGTTTGGAGGTAAAGATGAAAATTAAGTCTTATCGTTTAAGCTCTTTCTTTATAATCTGTATACTTTTATTTTCTAATACAAGGTTAGTACATGCAGATTATTCTAATTCAGGAAGTTATTTTAAAGAATTGTTAGAAAAATCAGATTTAATTGTTACAGGTATAACAACAGGTGTTATCTGGTATGAAGAAAAGAAACAAATACTTTTTGAAGTATCAAATGTTCTGTCCGGAATCTTAGAAACAAAAAACATATTAATTGATGTTGTTCCTTCGAAAAAATTTTGCTATGAAACTACAGATTATTTAAATCACGATCAAAAATGCGTTTTGTTCTTAAAAAATGACAATAATAAATGGATTGTTATGAATGCCTTCGATGGTGTATTCAGTATAGAGGATTATAATGACATCAAAGAAATCTTACAAGAATATAGAAAAAATAATTTATTATTTAGTGAAGAAAACAAAGGTGAAATTATTTCTATATTTAAAAAACTAGAAAGTGAAAGAATTAAAATTAAGTTATTGATTGATATTGGTGAAATTATTAGTGAAGAAGATACCGTCTTTTTAAACTATCTTCTTGATTCACAAAGTAAAGAAAACATAATTTTTAGCTTATACTATATAGCGAAGTATAAATTATCATCGGTTAGTGAAAAAATAAAAGAAATTTTTTATAAATCAAATGATTCAGATATCAATTATTATATATCCTTTGCATTAAATAAAATAAATGAAAATATTAAATAGTTTTGGAATCATTTTAATAATCAAATAGTTGAGGTAATGATGATTAATAGAACATTAAAAATTTTTGTGATAACTTTATATATATTAAATGGTTGTTCAACAAATCCTGAAGATGAATACAAATATAAAATTATCGAAATTGGTGAAATTTCAATAAACGAATATGAAAATGTTTACGGTAAACCAACAGAGATTATTTTTACTAAAAATAAATATCCCTTTGAAGGAAAAGTTTATTGGGAACCAATAGGCTACAAACCAATTCAAACTTTTCCCAATAACGAAGATTATACTGGCACATTTTGGATTGATACAAAAGGTGAACTTGAATCAATTGAAACAATTTGGTTTACGGGACTTATATTTACTAATAATGAACTTTTTGGAGACTTTTCACCTTCAGGGCCAACGCTTGATGCTGGTTCTTCATATTTTAAGGCTGTCTTAAATAATTAAATTATTATTTTTATTTAAAACCTTTCTATAAAACTGGAGAAATACATGTTTAAGTTAATTAAATTAATTTTATGCATTTCTTTGTTTTTTTCAAACCTATTTGCTCAAAACATTTCTATTAAACTTGTTTTTGAACAAGGATTTTATGATTTGTTTAATGCAGGAGAAGAATGGGAAAACTTAAATGCAAACGATGTCAGATATTTCGTAATTAATAAGGTAAGTACAGATTACGCACCATATGGTATATCTGTTTCGACAGGTACAGGAACTCTTACAGCTAAAATTGGAGTTCCATACAGTGGGTATAGAAAATTTGGTCATGCTATATCTGGAATTGGATCATATAATGAACCAAATCCATATGCCGAAATATATTGTTCTGCATATGCAGAGTTAAATGCATGGCAAGGTACTAATGCAACTCTTGAGAGAGTATCTAACGCAATTGCAAATACAACTAGTCATGAAATAGGTCACTTATTAAATTTATATCATGTATATTCAAACCCTAATTTTGATCCAACTTGTTCTGGAGCTTTAAATAGTAATCATATTCCAAATGAACCCCCAAACTCATGTTCTTCAGGACCCTTTAGTTACTTAATGGATAATTTAGGTTCCAGTCAATATGATGAATTAAGAGCTTCAGATAGAGTATTTTCTTCTTATAGTGATGAAGTAATAAGATTTGCAAAAAATGGTGGTTACAATATGACAAAAAGTTTAGTATGGGGTGTTCCAATTGGGTTTAACCAAGAAAGCAATATCAACATGGCTGATAATTTAACCTTTATGGTTGGTACAACGCATAATTTAAATGGTCATTATTTAAAAGCAGGTACTATCCAAGTATTTGTTTCAGTAACAAATAGTAAAATAGTATTAAAATCTGGTTCAACAATAAAAGGTTATTTTACATATTTAAATGATGTTTTACAATTTGCAACAACTGGAAATACAATAGAAATTGTAGGTACCTTAAACTTATCGTCAAATAACATAATTCCTTCAGGAATTACGTTAACAATAAAGTCTGGTTCAAATTTAAATGTAGGTAATTTTAACATCACAACAACTGGTGGGACTATTTCAGTGGAACAAAATGTTACGGGCAATTTTGCAATTTTAAAAACTGGAACTACAATTAAAGGCCTCTATACACCACAAAATGCAATAAATGCTTCTGTTTCAGGACAAACAATTCAATTATTACCTA
>JBGSKB010000479.1:0-3313 GCA_041741395.1 Melioribacteraceae bacterium | reverse complement strand
ACCAACCGGAAACTTCAAAAGAAATAAAAATAGAAAGGCCGAAAACTAACCAGAATATTCCATTATCGTTTGCTCAAGAAAGGTTATGGTTTTTAGATCAATTAGAACCCAATAGTCCATTTTATAACATACCCGAGTCTTATAGAATTAAGGGGAAAATTAACACAGAAATATTAAATGAATGTTTCAATATAATAGTTGATCGACATGAAATTTTAAGAACATATTTCACCTCAAATGATGGAACTCCTTTTCAAGAAATTCAGGAAAAATTAGAAATAAATATACCCATTATTGATCTATCAAATGTTACAAATAATAAAGTTAATATAAATCAATTAATTGATGAGGAAGCAAGAACTCCATTATCCATAACTCAGCTGCCGTTATTTAGAATTAAGATAATAAAATTAGGCGATGAAGATTTAGTATTTTTAATGACAATTCATCACATCATTTCTGATGATTGGTCGTCTAGAGTGATTGTGCAGGAACTTGGATTATTATATGAGTCGCTATCATTAAAACTTCCAATCCCATTATTGCCATTACAAATTCAATATGCTGATTATTCAATTTGGCAAAGAAATTGGTTAAAAGACGAGATACTTAAAACACAAATTGAATATTGGAAAAATAAATTAACTGGAATTCCGTCTTTATTAGAACTACCAATTGATCATGCAAGACCTAATGAACAAACGTTTAATGGAGATTTTATTCCATTTATTCTTAGTGATGATCTTTCTAAAAAGATAAATATAATTACACAACAAGAGGGCATTACCGTATTTATGTTTCTTCTTGCTGCTTATAAAGTTCTGTTATATAAACTTAGTGGTCAAAATGATATTGTTGTTGGAACACCAAATGCAAACAGAAATAAAAAAGAAATAGAATCCTTAGTAGGATTTTTTGTAAATACTTTAGCACTAAGAACAAATTTTTATTCTGAACTTTCAATAAAAGAATTATTTTCACAAATAAAAGAAACTACGCTTCAGGCGTATGCACACCAAGAACTTCCTTTTGAATATATAGTAGACATTTTAAAACCTGAACGTAATTTGAGTCATGCTCCAATATTCCAGGTAATGTTTGTTTACCAAACCGTTAAAGGGAAGCAGTCGAAAGGAAATGAAAATCTTTCAATTGAACCAATTGAAACTCATACAAAGACCGCAAAATTTGATTTAACTCTTTTCATGATAGACACTGATGAAGAGATCAGTGGTGCTTTTGAATTTAACTCCGATTTATTTGAAAAACATACAATAAAAAAATTCATTAATTATTTTGAAACAATTTTAAAAACTATTGTTGAAAATATTAGTTTAAAAGTTAATCAAGTAAGTATATTAAATATTGATGAACAGAAAAATCTTTTAATAAAACTGAATGCAACTGAAGCAATGCCATTGATTGTAGATTTCATTAATGTAAAATTGAGTAAAGTTGCAATTTCGAATTTTAATAAAACCGCTATTGCATATAACAATGTAATTTATTCTTTTGGTGATTTAGAAGAAACCTCAAATAGATTAGCAAATTATTTAATTAGTTTAAATATTAAAAGTGAAGATATTATTTCAATATGCTTGCCAAGATCATTTAATTTAATTTATTCTTTACTTGCTGTTCTAAAAAGTGGAGCAGCATATTTGCCAATTGATCCAAATTATCCATTAGAACGTATTCATTACATTATTGAAGATTCAAAATCAAAATTGATAATTACTGATTCTAAAAACGCTAAATTATTTGACAATAGGAAAAATAAAATTATAATTCTGGATCAGATAGATAATTTACTTCAAAAATATAATAGTGATTTACCTTTTGTAAAACTTCATGATTATAATATCTGTTACGTAATTTATACTTCTGGTTCAACTGGTAAACCCAAAGGAACATTGTTAACTCACAAAGCATTCTTAAATTATTTGAGCTGGGCAATTTATGCTTATCCATTTAATTATGAAAATGGGTCACTTGTCCATTCATCAATTTCTTTTGATGCAACAATTACTTCAATTTATCCTCCTCTTTTACAAGGGAAGAAAATTGTATTAATGAAGGAATCGAATGATCTAGATGAGTTGAAAAAGACTCTTAACTTACATAATAAATTTTCAATTTTAAAAATTACTCCAGCCCATCTTGAATTGTTAGCTCAACAAATATCGGTTGAAGATGCCAAAAATGTTTCTCAAGCTATGGTAATTGGTGGAGAAAATTTAACTTCGAAGCAGATTGACTTTTGGCAAACATACTCTTCTGAAACATTACTTTTTAACGAGTACGGACCAACTGAAGCCGTTGTTGGATGTATTGTTTATGAGAGCTCAAAATATAGAGGTATTGGTTCAATCCCAATTGGGAAAGTAATTCCTAATATGAAAATTTATATTTTGGATCAAAATTTGTCTCAAATTCCGATTGGGGTTATTGGAGAATTATATTTAGGCGGAATAAGTTTAGCTCGTGGTTATTTAAGCAATCCTCAATTGACCGCTGAAAAATTTATTCCCAATCCATTCAGCGATTTTGAAGGGGAACGAATTTACAAAACGGGTGATTTAGTAAAAATACAATCGGATGGAAATTTATTATTTATTGGAAGGGTAGATGATCAAGTAAAATTAAGAGGTTATAGAATTGAATTAGGTGAAATAGAATCAAGGTTAAATGAAATTGATGAAATAAAAGAATGTGTATTAGATATTAAAGATTTTGGTGCGAATGATAAAAGGATTGTTGCTTACATAGTTCAACAAACAAATTGTGAAATAAATATTGATAAAATAAAAAAACAATTAAAATTAAATCTTCCAAATTACATGATTCCATCCAACTTTATTTTAATTGAAAAGATACCTATAACTCTTAATGGTAAAGTTGATAGGAAAAAATTAACTACACAAATTGGTGAAAAAATTACAATAAACAGTGAATTTCTTCTCCCCAAAACAGATATTGAAAAGCAATTAACGGAAATATGGAGTGAAGTTTTAGTATTAAATGAAGTTGGAATTAAAGATAACTTTTTCGATTTAGGCGGACATTCACTATTGGTAACAAAATTAGTTGTTAGAATTGAAAAAAATTTCACAATTAATTTTTCTGTAAAAGATGTATTTACTTTTCCAACTATTTTAGAGCAGGCAAATCAAATTGAAATTAGGAAACTTAGTAGGGAAAATAAAATTTGTTTACCTCCATTAACAAAGATTGAGAATAAACAAAATATTCCTTTATCATTTTCTCAATCTCGTCTCTGGTTTTTAGATAAGTTAGATGAAAATCAAAGTGT
>JBGSKB010000478.1:0-3470 GCA_041741395.1 Melioribacteraceae bacterium | reverse complement strand
TAAAGTTATCTAGTGAATAAGCCTCCATTGAACCAGGTAAACCATGAAGAATTGTTGAAACTAATTTTCCTTTTGCATCATTATCAAGTTGAAGAAAATATTTTTTTGCTTCATCAATTTGATTCTGAGAATATTCATTTTCAGCATTTTTACGTTTTAAAATAAATAAATCAAAAGTTCTAAAAGCTAAAGAATCAAATTTTGAAGTGATAGAACCGTCTTTATTTATAACTTTCAAATCTGTTCTTGACCAATCCAGTATTGGCATAAAGTTATAACAGATTGTATCAATTCCGCATTTCGCAATATTTTCAATTGAGATTTTATAATTATCAATTAAATATTTATAATTACCTTTTCTCTTTTTAATATTCTCATGAACCGGCAAACTTTCTACAACAGACCAAGTGAATTCTTCCGATTCGATTAAACTTTTTCTTTTTAAAATTTCCTCAACTTCCCAAATATCTCCAATGGGAATATGATGCAAAGCAGAAACAATTCCAGTAGCTCCGGTCTGTTTTATTTCTTTTAATGAGTAAGGATCCTTTGGCCCGAACCAGCGCAAAGTTTGTTCAAATGCCATAACTAAACACCGCTAAATATGCTAAAACCACCATCAATAGGAATGATTGTGCCGGTAACGAATTTTGATGCATCACTTGCTAACCATAAAATTGAACCAATTAATTCATCCGGATCCCCGAAACGTTTAAAAGGAGTCATATGTATTATATCCTTTCCACGCTGAGTTAAAGAACCATCTTCATTATTTAGTAAAGTTCTATTTTGATCAGTTAGTAAAAATCCCGGTGCAATTGCATTAACACGAATTCCGTTCCCAAATTTTTGTGCTAATTCAACTGCCATCCATTTTGTGAAATTATCTACCGAAGCTTTTGCAGCCGAATATCCAACAACTCTTGTAATTGAGCGAAAAGTTGCCATTGAAGAAATATTAATTATTGATCCATTTTTTTGATTCGACATTGTTTTACCAAAAATAAGAGTAGGTAAAACTGTTCCATAAAAATTTAAGTTAGTTACTTTTTGCAATTCTTCAATTTTTAAATCAAATATAGTTTGATCAAGACCAATAGTAGCACCGGGTATATTACCACCAGCCGCATTAATAAGAATATCTATTCTTCCATACTTTTCTAAAACTTGTTGATTTACATCTTCAAGACTTTTTTCTTCTAAAACATTACATTTTATCCCGCTTACTTCGTTTCCAAATTCATTTAGTGTATCAACTCTTTTTGAAAGATTGGTTTCATTTATATCGAGCAGAACTACTTTTACTCCAGTTGATAAAAAGCCTTTTGCCATTTCTCCAGCTAAAATACCACCGCCGCCGGTTAATAATGCAACTTTATTTTCCAGATTGAATAATTGATTTAAGAATGTCATTCTATTCCTTTCAAATGCGATGAAATTCCATGTAGAAAAATCATCGCATTAAAATAATTAAATTCTTTTATATATTATCATTGATAATCATTTCGTATAATTCTTGTTTACCACTTGTCCTTTTTGGTTCACCAACTGATAATGCGATTTTTCTTAAATCTTCTAATCCTAATTTACCTTCTTCAAATTCCTTACCTTTACCGCTATCATAGCTTGAGTATCTTTCATTCAACAATTTCAAATAATCCGAATTATTTAAAACTTTTTCGGCGACTAACAATGAGCGAGCGAAAACATCCATACCGGAAATATGAGAAATAAATAAATCTTCAAGATCGGTAGAGTTTCTACGAGTTTTTGCATCAAAATTTATTCCACCGGTTTTGAAACCACCAGCTTGAAGAATTACTAACATTGCTTCTGTAATTTCAAATAGATTAATTGGGAACTGATCTGTATCCCAACCATTTTGATAATCGCCGCGATTCGCATCGATGCTTCCAAGTAAACCAGCATTTGCAGCAACTTGCAATTCATGTTGAAATGTATGGCTTGCAAGAGTTGCATGATTAACTTCAATATTTAATTTAAAATCATCCATCAAATCATATTCACGTAAGAAAGCAATAACGGTTGCAACATCAAAATCATACTGATGCTTCATTGGTTCCATAGGTTTCGGTTCAATTAAAAAAGTTCCTGTAAAACCATTTTTCCTCCCGTATTCTTTTGCCTTATTCAAAAATATTCCTAAATGTTCAATTTCTTTTTTCATATTTGTATTTAATAACGACATATATCCTTCACGTCCGCCCCAAAAAACATAATTTTCGCCACCAAGAGTCACTGTTGCATCAATTGCATTTTTAACTTGTGTAGCTGCATAAGTGAGCACATTAAAATCTGGATTGGTTGAAGCGCCATTCATATAACGAGGGTTTGAAAAAAGATTTGCAGTTCCCCAAAGTAATTTGACTCCTGAATCTTTTTGTTTTTGCTGAGCATAATCAACAATAGTTTTTAATCTTGTTTCGCTTTCCGGAATTGAACTTCCTTCTTCCACAATATCAAAATCATGAAAACAATAAAATGGAGCACCAATTTTAGTAATAAATTCAAAAGCTGCATCCATTTTCTCTTTCGCCTTTTGAATTGGATCAGCATTTGTTAACCAAGGATATTTTTTTGTATCGTTTCCAAAAGGATCTGCTCCATTTGCTCCGAATGAATGCCAGTAAGCAATTGCAAATCTGAAATATTCTTTCATTGTTTTTCCGGCAACAATTTTATTTTCATCATAGTATTTGAATGCCAGTGGATTTTTTGAATCTTTTCCTTCGTATTGAATTTTCCCGATCCCTTTGAAAAATTCCTTTTCTCCTACTAATAAATTATTTGCCATTTTTCATCTCTCTTTTTTATTGTGTAATTCAGATAAATTAAATATAATTAAATAGTGTAAAATATACAATATGTATTGTGTTAAAAATACACTAAGGAGAGAATTAAAATTGACTGAAAGTTCAAAAGAAATAATTAAAAATTTATCTATTGATTGCGTTGTTTTTGGATTTGAAAATAACAGACTTGAAGTTTTATTGGTGAAAAGAAAAATAAATCCTGAAAAGGGAAGTTGGGCATTACCGGGCGGTTTTGTTTTAAAAACAGAAACTTTAGATCAAGCTGCTGTTAGAATTTTAGAAGAAACAAGTAATGTTAAAAACATTTATTTAGAACAAGTTCATACTTTTAGTAAAATTGATCGTTTCCCTTTAAGAAGAGTTATCAGTGTTGCATACTTTGCACTGATAAATCCCGAAAAACATTATCTAAAACCAGGAACTGAAACTACAGATGTTAATTGGTTCAATATCAATGATAGTCTAAATTTACCTTTTGATCATCAAGAAATTTTAGTGAAATCCTTGAATTTATTGCGTCAAAAAGTGAGATACAAACCAATTGGTTTTGAACTTTTACCTGAAAAATTTTCCTTAACTCAATTACAAAATTTATATGAATGCATTTTAGGTGAAAATTTGGATAAACGTAATTTT
>JBGSKB010000477.1:0-4566 GCA_041741395.1 Melioribacteraceae bacterium | reverse complement strand
ATCCGCATGGAACGGCTGTATCAACGTTTAATTCAATATTTGCAATATTTGTTTTAAGCTTAATTTTACTTTGATTTACTCCATAAGATTGAAATAAATGGTTTGTAAGTTTTTTTACATATTCTTTGAAATTTATATTTGCTAAATCTTCAGATTGATAAAGTCTTTCATGAATTAGAGCCATTGATTTAACTCTATTCTGTCCTTCTCTAAACATTTCTAAAGTAACCGGATCAGTAATTTTTTTCGATTGGAAAAAGAATAAACTTGAAACTATTTGTAAATTATTTTTTACTCTATGATGAATTTCTTTTAATAGAACTTCTTTTTCTTCTAATGATTTACCAATTTCTTTTTCAGCTTTTTTTCTAACATCATTTTCTTTTTGCAATGATTTTAAAGCACGCTCAAGTTCAACAGTTCTATCAACAACGCGCTGTTCTAATTCCTTGTTAATTATTTCCATTTCAACAGTTGTACCGGCAATTTTTTCTACCATTTCATTAAACGAATTTGCCAAATATCCAACTTCGTCATTACTTACAACTTCAGCTCTTTGTGTATAATCACCATCTCTAATTTTATTTACAGTATTAACAAAATTTGTTAATGGTTTTGTAAAGTACATTCCAATCAAATAAACAAGTAAACTTCCAACAGTGAATAAAAGTAGACTTACAATTCCAATGCTGAATCTAAGTTCTTCAATTTTATCATAAACCAATCTTAAAGAGTAACCAATATAAATGTTACCAACTGTTTCGCTTTCAATTAAAATTGGAGCATGGATTTTCATAATTTCCCATTTTTCTGAAATTCCATTCGCTTCCATTTTTGTGTAATTATTCATTACTGCAGTAAAGTAGTTGAAATCAAAAAAGAGAGAATCGGCTTTTTCAATTACTACATATCTAATTTCTTCATTTTTAATTAATGATTCTATTTCATCAACTGAAGTATTATTTTCTTGAAAATACAACCCTGATGAAATTCCATAGGCTGCTATTTTTGCAACTGAATTTGCTTTTTCTCTTAAACTTTCAATTCGTTCTTGTTCAAATTTTTCTGGGAAATAGATAAATATAAATAATGAGAAGAGTCCCAATAAAATCGTAAATAACGAAGTGAGTTTGAATTTTAACGAAATATTTAATTTGTGCTTTTGCTTCATAATTTGGTTTTGGCAACAATTAAAAGACAAAAATTCTGAAAATTCCAAGTTATATAAACAATTATATAATTTAGGTTTTAGCAAACTTTAAAAAATGTTTAATATACTATCGGATAAGAAATTTGTTATTTGAGAGAAGTTTAATTAATTATTGGAAAGAGAAATATTTGGAGATGTTACATTTTTACTCAAGAAAAATTTGAAATTCTTCATCTTCCGGTCTTAAAGTATCATACATTTTTCTAAGCGAATTATACGCTGCCTCATTGCCTCTTCTAGCGGCTTGTCTATACAATTTTGCAGCTTGAATTTTATCAATTTTTACAGCAATTCCTTGTTCGTAACAATTTGCTAATGCTGCTTCTGCCAAAACTGAACCTTTATTTGCATATTCCTTTAACATTGTCAAATATTCTTTATTTTCATTATTTTTTTCTGAATTTATTTTGAGAAACGCTAATCTTATTTCGGCTTCACTGCTTCCTAATTTAACAGCTTTTTCAAAATACTCAATTGCTTTAAGCGAATCTTTTTTAACTAAAGTCCCGGTATAATATGCTAAACCTAATTCAATTATTGAATTTATATGATTTTGTTTATCTGCTTTTTTTAGCAAATCAAAAGCTTCGGTTTCTGTTAATGAGTAATCCATTCCTAATGCAATCAATCCAGCCCAAATATACATCGCATCAGGATTATTATTTTTTACTTCACTTTTTAAAAGATTGTAAAAATTATTACTTCTTGAAATTTTTAACAATGGTTCAGCTGCCTTAAATGAACCAAGTCTGAATGCTTTTAAATAATATGCTGCTGCGAGAATTTTATTTTTTTCAATTCCAATACCTTGATCAAAAAGTTTAGCATTTATTAATAATGCTTCCGGACTTCCAGATGTTGCTGCATAATCTATCAAACCCAATGCTGAAGTATCTTTTAATTGTTCTTGTAATTCATCAGGATTAATATTTAACATTTTTTTTACTTCACTTTTTTGGGAAGTTAAAATTTCGTTTAAGTATTTTTTTTCTTCATCCTCAGAAAGTGTATCTGTTTTGAAATCAAAATAGTCTAAATTATAATCATCAAGAGTAAATGAATTTTCGTTTAATGAATACTCTGGTTTTGAGTTTTCATATTTCGTTGTATCGTTAGAAGTTATAATTCCATTTTTTTTAAATTCTTCTAAAACAAGTTTGGCTTCTTCAAAACCTCTATCAGCAGATTTCTTCAACCATTTGTATGCTTCATCTAAATTTTTATTTACAATTAAATTATCTGTATAAAGCAAACCAAAAATATACTGAGCTTGCTCCATTCCGCTTTCGGCAGCAACTTTAAAGTTTTTAAATGCTTTAAATGGATTCCAATCCACTCCAATTCCATTACTTAACATAATTGCGTAATTAAAATTTGCGGCGGGTAAATTTTTTGATGCTGCCAATCCAATCCATTCAGCAGCTTTGATAGAATCAACTGGAACTCCAATTCCAAGAATATATCTAATACCTAATTCATGTTGAGCAAACGGATCTCCGTTTTTTGCTTTTTCGGTTAAAACAAATGCTGCTGCTAAATTGTAGTTAGGATACTTTGGTTTAATTAATGGGGTTTTATATTGTAATCCGGTTTTTTTTATAACTTCACTTTTAATATTTTCTTGGCTAAAAATTATTATTGGAAACAGAAGCATTAAAAGAAAAAATTTTTTATACATAAAATGGTTATAAAACCTATTCAACGTTATTTAATGTTTTTAACCATAGTGAAAATATTTTTGTTCCCGTCACGTAAATAATTTGTTTCATTCATAAGCTGCTCAATAATGAACAAGCCCATTCCGCCTTCGGGTAAACTTTCAATATCATTGGGATCAAATTCAAGAGTTGGTTTATTGAGGTTAGAACGTTCAATTCCGTAATCAATTAGAATTACTTTAAATTGTTTATTTCTTATCTCCATTGAAATTTCAATAGTATTATTTTCTGCACCTTTATATGCATGCTTAATAATATTATTCAATGCTTCTGCAAGGCATAATTCTATTTCTCTTATATTACCATCAGAAATAAAATGATCTTCACAGAATGTTTTTGTAATAAAACACACTGAGTTAACATTTTTATATTCACTATTTATAATAAATCTCTTCGTATTCATTTAATCAACATTATCGAAAGCGGAAATATATCTTTAATTATCGAAATTTTACTATCAAAAATATAATATTTAAAACTTGTTGACAAAAAAAATCCAGCATAATGCTGGATTAAAAAACGCTTCAAAAAAAGTAAAAATTATAGAATTTTTACATCTTGAGCTTGAGGACCTTTTTGTCCTTCACCAACAGTAAATTCTACTTTTTGGCCTTCCTTTAAGGATTTGTACCCATCTCCAACAATTGATTTGAAGTGAACAAATAAATCTTCACCTTCTGATTGTTGAATAAAGCCATAACCTTTAGAATTGTTGAACCATTTTACGGTTCCTTCTTTACGCTCTGCCATTTTACAGCTTTCCTTTAAATAATGATAAAACAAGGAGTTGAACAGAGCTTCAAAATAACAACAAAAAGAATATACTACCTTGAAAATTGCTGATCAACCACTTACTTATTTATATAACTTCTTTTGAAGTTATTGCGGAGAGTTAGGGATTCGAACCCCAGAAGGACTTACATCCTTAACGGTTTTCAAGACCGCCGCATTCAACCACTCTGCCAACTCTCCAAACTTTTTTAAATAACTTTATATAAAAAATAAAACCAATTTCAATAAACTTATCAAATAACAAATAAAGTATATTCGAAAAAATATACACATTTTTTACTATGGACTGAAAAATTATGCATTTTTTTTTAGAACACCAAGAAAAATACAATCTGTTTTTTACTTAAGAAAACTAAATCATTCTAAAATATTGCGTAAATAAAAGGTGCTAATGCTGATCCTTGTGTTAAAACAATTAATGCACCTAACAAAACCAAGAAAAAAACGATTGGTAATAACCACCATTTTTTTCTGATTTTCAAAAATTCCCAAAGTTCAACAATGATTCTAACTTTACTCATTTGTTATCCTTGATTCAAAATATTATTAGATTAATTATTTCAGAATAAACCTATTAGGGAAAACCGATATTACAAATTTATGTAAATAATTTACTGAAGTCACTTTTAACAAAATAAAAACAGTAATAAAATTCATCTTACATTTAATTCTTCAAACTATTTTATCAATAATAATTTTTTTGTTTCGATGAGATCTCCAAATTGTAACCTATAAAAATATACTCCACTGGATAAATTTGATGCATTAAAATTGATATCAAATTTACCTTTTTTCATTTCCTTATTTAAGAGTGTTTCTATCTCTCTTCCTAAAACATCATAAATC
>JBGSKB010000476.1:0-2087 GCA_041741395.1 Melioribacteraceae bacterium | reverse complement strand
TAATTAAAACTTTTGCATCATCAATGCTGATTATATGTTTTGCAACTAATCCGGCTAAGAAATTTGAATCAACTCTGCGAGCAACATCGTGTCTTGCGGGAATTGAAACAAATGCCCGTGTGTCATCATTAAATCCAGCAGTATTATAAAATCCGGCAGTTTCTGTAACATTGTGTCGGTAACGAGTCATTCCTTCAATACTATCATGAAACCACCAAGCGGGACCTAATTTCATTGCGGGATAATGTCCCGCAAGTGGTGCCAATTCTCTTGCATAATTTGTTTCATCAAGTGTGAACACAATAACTGTAAAATTAGAATTATTACCATAAGTATTTAGTAATTCTTTAAGATTATTAGTGTATTCAGTTGGTTGAGGAATATCGCAGCCTTTGTCAAATCCATATTTATCCAAAACTAATTTATTATGATTACGATGTGAGCCAGCATGGATTTGCATTGTTAGTCCATCTTCACAACTCATTCGAGCCATTTCCATAAGCATATTTGCCGTAAATAAATCTGCATCTTTTTCGTTTGCATCGCTTTTTAAAGCCCGAGTAAAAATTGCATTTACTTCGCCTTCATTTAACTTATGTGTATAAGGAGAAACAATTCCATGATCAGTTGAAGTTGCTCCCATTTGCTTAAAATATTCTCTTCTTATTTCAAGAGCAGAAATAAAATTCTTGTAACTATTAATTTCACTAGAAGTTAATTTTTCAAGTTCTACAATTTCATTTTTCCAATTTGGATTTAGGAGATTTGTTAATCCATCTGGTCTAAAACATGGAACTATTTTTCCATCCCAGCCAGATTGTTTAATAAACCTATGGTTTTCTAATTGGTCTGTAGCAGCATCTGTAGTTGATAATACTTCTATATTAAATTTCTTAAATAAATTTCGGGGCAGAAATTCATCTGTTTTCAATTTTTCATTTATTATTTTATAAATATTTTGCGCATTATTTCCATTTAACTTTTCTTTAATTCCAAACACAATTTGGAATTCGTAATCCAGCCAAACTCCGGAAGGCGTTCCGGCAAATAAGAAATAATTATCAGCAAATATTTGCCAAACTTTTCTCGGATCTTTTCCTATTCTTGTTCCATCTTTCTGGGGAATGTCTAATTCTTCAAGCGATATTCCTTGCGAATACAACATTCTAAATACATAATGATCCGGAGTAATAAATAATTCTGTTGGATTTAGGAAAGGTTTATTTTCAACAAATATTTTTGGCTCAACATGACCATGCGGACTAACAATCGGATAATTTTTTACTTCTTGATATAGTTCTCTTGCAATATTTCTAATTGATTGATTTGCATCAAAGAATCTGTCTTCATTTAAAATAAATTCACTCATCTTAAACTCTATTTTATTTCTAATATTACTGGATTATTTAATTTTATTTCTTTCTCATTTATATATTTTTCAAACTGATTTTTGTCTTTTATACCGTTTTGTTCAAGTTCCCAAGCAGCCGCGAAAGCATATTCAATTTTTTCATTAACGAGTTTCAATGAGACAAAATAATTCAATTCATCTTCACCTTGTAGTATTAAATCTGACTTTTTATAAAATAGTACAATCCCAACATTATCATTATTTAATGTTTGCTTTCCATAAAGTGCAATATATTGCCAATCGCCTTCCATATTTGATTTTAGAAATTCAGTATTTTCATGTTTTGCTAAACCGGTTGTAATGTTTTTTGCATTTTCATATACTGTTAAATTTGCTTTTGTAATTCGGCTTCCAGCTAATATTGAAAATTTAGAAACCAAATCAAATTTATTTTCACCAACTAACCAACCTTTGTAATTTGTTTTTACTTCGGAGAGTATAGGTCCGTTTTGAGTAATCTCACAAATTACTTTATCAGTTTTATGCACCATTACAATTTTATTATTATTCATCATACCAATCGAACCAATTCCTATGCTGTTACCAACTTTGAAAATATCCATTCCCCAATCTTGCAGATTATGATATTTATCATCTTTAGCATTTACATCATTATTAACAACATTATGCAAAACTAATTCATTAACTTTTTGACCAAAAATATCTGTTGCATTTC
>JBGSKB010000475.1:0-3152 GCA_041741395.1 Melioribacteraceae bacterium | reverse complement strand
CTCCGGTAGAAAACATTCCGAACGCACCGGAAGTACACGAATGTGAATCGGTCCCAATTAAAACTTTACCTGGGACATTATAACCTTCTTCAGCTAAGGCAACATGGCAAACTCCTTTGTATCTTTCAGTTCCAACATCGTAATAATTATCAATCTGATATTCACTTGCAAACTGGCGAAGAATTTCAACATTTCTGTTTGCGTGCTTATTAGCCGTAAAAATATAATGATCTGGGAAAATTACTAATTTATCTTTATCCCAAATTTTTGCTTTTGCACCAAATTGTTCTTTCCAAATTCCAATTGTTGGCGGACCGCAAACATCGTGTGTCATAAGCGTATCAACATTCAGCCATAAACTTTCACCAGGAGTAACATTTTTTAATCCGGCAGATTTAGCTAATATTTTTTCAGTAATTGTCATTCCCATAAATTTATCCTTTATACTACTTTCGTCATTTCATTATTTGTGTTATAACTTTCATTCTCTTTAAAAAATGCATTTTTTTTATTTAATGCACCTAAATATGCAAGAGCACTTGCTTCAATTACATCTGTAGAAACTCCTCTTCCAGTAAATGATTTTGAATTACTTCTTATCCTAACTAAAACTTCGCCTAATGCCTGACGACCCGAAGTTACAGATCGAACATTATATGATTCAACTTCTGGATGAATGCTCAATGCTCGTTCAATTGCATTAAACACAGCATCTATTGGTCCATCTCCAATTGCAGATTCTTGAATAATTTTTCCTTCAACATTTATACGAACAACTGCATTTGGAATAGATTGAGAACCAGACGTAATTTGAAGATGATCCAAACTATAGAAATCATCACGGTGAGTAATTGTGTCACCCATTAAAATTCTTAAATCTTCATCAAAAACTTCTTTTTTCTTATCAGCCAATTTTGTGAATTCATCATAAATTTGGATTAATTGTTCTTCGGAAATTTCATAACCCAATTCTCTCAATCTTGCTTTTAATCCATGTCTACCGGAATGTCTTCCAAGAATTATTTTTGTTTTTGGATAACCAACAATTTCCGGAGTCATAATTTCATAAGTTTCTCTACTTTTCAGCATCCCGTCTTGATGAATTCCGGATTCATGAGCAAAGGCGTTTTCACCAACAATGGCTTTGTTTCTTTGAACAATTATTCCAGTAAATCCAGAAACTAATTTGCTTGAGTTATAAATTTCTCTGGTGTTAATATCAGTATCAAAATTTAAAAGATCTCCGCGAACTTTTAAAGCCATTACAATTTCTTCTAATGAAGCATTTCCAGCACGCTCTCCAATTCCATTTATTGTACACTCAACTTGTCTGGCACCATTTTCAATTGAAGCAATTGAATTTGCAACTGCCAAACCCAAATCATTATGGCAATGAACGCTGATAATTGCTTTATCAATATTTTTAACTCTTCTTTTTAATTCTTTAATTTTATTTCCAAATTCTGTTGGGAAAGTATATCCGGTTGTATCCGGAATATTCACAACATTTGCACCAGCTTCAATTGCGGCTTCAATTACTTCGGCTAAATATCCTAAATCAGTTCTTCCGGCATCTTCAGCAGAATATTCAACATCATTGCACAAAGTTTTTGCATAAGCAACAGAATCATAAGTCATTTTAAGAATTGTTTTGCGTTTTTCTTCTAATGAAACTCCATATTTTTCATGTCCAAATTTCCCAAGAATATGATAATCTGAAGTACTTGTAAATGTGTGGATACGTTTAAATTTTGCCGGTTGTAAAGCTTTAAATGCAGCATCGATATCTTTTTCGTTTGCTCTTGAAAGCCCGGCAATAATTTTTTCAACTTCGGAAGAAATTGCATGAACCGCATCAAATTGTGCCGGAGATGAAACGGGAAAACCGGCTTCAATTATATCAACATTTAATTTTGCAAGCTGATGTGCAATTTCAAGTTTTTCATAAATATTTAATGATGCGCCAGGTGATTGTTCACCATCGCGCAAAGTTGTATCAAATATTATGATTTTCTCTTTCATGATTTCCTCAAATTAGAATTTTCTAAAGTAAAAACACACCAATCGCTTCTTCGGTAAAAACCTTTTCAATATTGTTAATGATCAAAGATGTCATTTCTGTTGTAGAAACAATTTTACTTTCTGAAGTTGCAATATCAGAAGTTCTAAAACCTTCATCCAAAGTTAATGTTATTCCTTTCTCAATAATTTCTGCGGCTTTCGTCATACCAAATGATAAATCAAACATCATTGCTGCTGAAGAAATTGCTGCAATTGGATTTGCTTTATTTTGTCCGGCAATATCCGGTGCACTTCCATGAACCGGTTCATAAAGTGAATATTTATTTCCTAAACTTGCCGATGGAAGCATTCCCAAACTTCCGGTAATCATTCCGGAAATATCACTTAATATATCACCAAAAATATTTGATGTTAGAATTACATCAAATTGTTTTGGATTTCTTACCAGCTGCATTGCGGCATTATCAACGTACATATGATTTAATTTTATATCCGGATAATCTTTGTGAACTTTTTCAACAATATTTCTCCAGAATTGAGAAACTTCAAGAACATTTGCCTTATCAACACTTGTTACAACTTTTTCTCTTTTTGCTGCAATCTCAAAAGCCTTTTTAGCGATTCGTTCAACTTCGTGAGTTGAATAAACCATTGTGTTCCAGCCTTTATTTTCATCCATTCCGCGTGGTTGTCCAAAATAAATTCCGCCGGTTAATTCTCTTAAAACAATAAAATCCGTACCATCTAAAACTTCTTTTTGTAGTGTAGAATTATCCAGCATTGACGGATAAATTCTTGCCGGTCTTATGTTTGCAAAAAGTTCTAATTTTTCCCTAAGTTTTAGTAAAGCTGCTTCAGGCTTTAAATGATGCGGAAGTTTTTCCCACTGCAAACCGCCAACAGCACCAAGAAAAACTGCATCTGAATTATAACATCCTTGAAGAGTTTCTTCAGTTAACGGAGTTCCAAATTTATCATAACAATTTCCGCCAATTGCGTATTCAATAAACTCAATTTTTAAGTTAAATTTTTCTGCAATAAAACTTATAACTTTTACAGCAGCATTTGTAACTTCAATTCCAATTCCATCACCGGGTAAAAGTGCAATTTTATAATTCATTTTTCCTCAT
>JBGSKB010000474.1:0-3268 GCA_041741395.1 Melioribacteraceae bacterium | reverse complement strand
GAATCCCTCTCTTTCCGCAAGTTTATTTTTTTTTCTACAACTTTTTTCTTATAATCTAGCTCTCTTTTTTCACTATTTATGAAAGGTTTTTCAAATGTCACTTTTAGATAAAAAATGTATTCCTTGCGAAGGTTTTTTAAAACCATTTGATGAAAATCAAGAACAAAAATATTTAAAACAAGTTAAAGATTGGAAATTGTTTTCCGAAGCTGAACATAGAATTGTGAAGAATTTCATATTTTCTGATTTTGTTAATGCAATTTCATTTGTGAATAAAATTGCAGAAATTTCTGAAACCGAAGGGCATCATCCAAATATTGGTATAAAATATAATATTGTTAATATAGAACTTTATACCCATGCAATTGGTGGATTAAGTGAAAATGATTTTATATTGGCGGCAAAAATTGATGAAGTTTTTTAATCAAAATTGTTTTTAAAAAAACCGTTACAATCTGCAACGGTTTTTCTTTTTCAAAATTTATAAAATTATAAAGGAACTTCGGTTTTTAATAGAACGTTATTTATTGCATCAATTAAAGATGCTTTTGGTAAAGCTCCTTGTGCCATTTGCGGTTTTTCATCTTTTGGACAAAACAATAATGACGGAATGCTTCTGATTCCAAATACTGCAGCAAGTTCTTGTTCTACTTCTGTATCAATTTTATAAACGTTTATTTTTCCAGCATATTCTTTACTTAGTTCCTCTAAAATTGGAGAAACCATTTTACATGGGCCACACCAATCAGCATAAAAATCTATTATACATGGAAGTTCGCCGGCAAAGTTCCATTCTTTATTTTGTTAGTAATTAAAAACTTTTTCCAAAAAAGTTTGTTTAGTTAAGTGCTCAGCCATAATTCTCCTTTTTTTTATGAAATATGATGAATCAGTTTTTAAAAGGATTCAAATTATTTACAAGTTTTCAAATATCAATAAATATTTTGTTGAAGTTATTATTGTTATTTTTACTTAATTATAACTTATAAAAATTAAATTATCCGTTAGTATGATAAAAAAAATCTCAATATTAATTTCTTATTTCACAATTGGATTTTTAATTTGCAGCTTTCAAGTTTCTGCTCAAAATTTAAAAATGACCTCAAGTGATTTCCGCTTTTTAAAAATTGGTATTGAAGAAGGTTTATCACAATCAACAGTTTTATCAATATTGCAAGATCAAAGAGGTTATTTATGGTTTGGAACTGCAAACGGTTTAAACAGATTTGATGGTTATGAGTTTGTTGTTTACAATAATATAACAGATGATTCTTCATCAATTTCTGATAATGAAATTACTTCTTTGTATGAAGATAATGACGGTTTTATTTGGATTGGAACTGCAAAAGGAATTTTAAATAAATTTAATCCTAAGACAGAAACTTTTAAACATTTTGATATTGCAAGTTCAAGTGACTGGTATTTGATTGATGAAGAAAAATTTTATAATTATCCTCTCACACTTTCCAGAAATCAAAACAGCACAATTACTGCAATTGACCAAGATATTGATGGCAATTTATGGATTGGGACTTGGGGAAAAGGTTTAATTAAATTTCATCCCAAAACGCACCAGAAAAAATATTTATATCATTTTCCAAATAGAATCAATTCTTTAAGTTCAAATAAAATTGTAAAAGTTTTTGTTGATTCAAAGGGAATAATTTGGGTCGGCACTTTTGGTGGTGGATTGAATAAAATTATTAATACAGAAAATTCTCAAATTAAAATTTTCAACAAAAATATTTATCCAGAAAACTTTTTAAAAATTGGTGAAAAAATAACTTCTATTTCTGAAGACTCAGAAAATAATTTAATTGTTGCAGAATATAGTAATGGAATATTTAAAATTGCTTCAGCAACAAAAGAATTTTCTCCAAATCGATGGGAAATAGTTCAAATAGACTTGCACTTAGAACAAAATTTTAATTCGCCAAATATAATGGCGGTTTGTAGCGATAACTATAACAATTTATGGATTGGAACATACGGGAATGGACTTTTGTGTTACAATGAAAAGTTAAAAACAACAATTCAATATTTAGCTACACAAGATCCAAATTCATTAAGTGAAAACGAAATTCAATCTATTTATGTTGATAATTCCAATATTGTTTGGGTGGGTACGCAGCTTGGAAAAGGTATTAATAAAATTGAATCAAACAAAAATAATTTTAAAACAATTCCGGTTTTATCATCAGAAGGCAAATCAATAAATGATAATATTATCTGGTCAATTTTTGAAGATAGTGATAAAAATTTATGGATTGGAACTTACCGCGGCGGATTAAATAAAATTGATTTCAGTACAAATGAATTTAAATATTTTGGAATAAATGAAATTGGTGATTTTCATATTCGCTCAATCATTGAAGATTACAAAGGAAATTTGTGGATTGGAACTTTTTCGAATGGATTGACTTTTTTCGATAGAAATAAAAATACTTTTACAAATTTTAAAATGAGTGAAAGCAATAAAAGTCTTAAGTCAAATCAAATTCAATCTATGTTTATCGATGAAGATTCAACACTTTATATTGGAACATTTGGCGGTGGTTTAAGTCAGCTTACTTTAAAAGATTTTTATAATAAAAGTATTATTGAATTTACAACTTATCAGCATAATCCGTCAGATATTTTCAGTATTAGTGATGATAGAGTTTATAGTATTTATGTTGATAAAAAAAATGAATTTTGGCTTGGAACTCACGGCGGTGGAATTAATCATTTTGATAGAAGGACAAAAATTTTCACTAACTACAAAAGTGATAATAACTTTTTGAATGACAACAGAATAATGAAAATTACTGAAGCAAAAGACGGTAAATTTTTGGTTGGTACATTTGGCGGGGGATTAAATTTATTTGATCCAAAACTAAAAACGTTTACAAATATTAATAAGAAATCTGGAATAGATTGTAATGATGTTTACGGAATATTTGATGATAATATAAGCGGGTATTGGCTCAGCACAAATAATGGAATTTACAAACTTGAATATGATTTAAAATCTTTTGTACGCTATGGTTTGCTAGATGGATTACAAAGCCTTGAATTTAACGGTGGTTCAAGTTTTCAAACAAAATCCGGTATAATTTATTTCGGAGGAATAAACGGAATAAATTATTTTGATCCAAAAGAAATTAAAATTGATAAATATATTGCACCAATTGTAATAACCAAAATAAAATTATTTGATAAAGTTATAAAAGGTGAAAAGAAAGAATTAATATTTGAAAAAGATCAAAATTATTTTTCATTTGAATTT
>JBGSKB010000473.1:0-7464 GCA_041741395.1 Melioribacteraceae bacterium | reverse complement strand
TTGAGGAAAATATGAGTGAAAATTTAAAAATAGCAATTCAGAAAAAAGGCAGATTACATGAAAAATCAATTCTACTTTTAAAAAGCTGCGGAATCGAAATAGAAAATTTTCAAGATAGATTATTTGTAACATCCTCAAATTTTAATTTAGATATTCTTTTTCTAAGAGATGACGATATTCCCGAATATGTTCAGGATAATGTTGCTCATATTGGAATTGTTGGTGAAAATGTTCTTCTTGAAAAAGGTTTAAATGTTGAACTTGTAAAAAAATTGGGTTTTGGAAAATGTTCACTTTCTTTAGGAATACCGGAAAAAGAAGAATTGCAAAGTATAAATGATTTGGAAAGTAAAACTATCGCAACTTCTTATCCAAATATTTTAAATAATTTTTTAAATGAAAATAAAATATCGGCAAAAGTTATTCAAATTAGCGGTTCTGTAGAAATTGCCCCAACTCTCGGTGTAGCAGATTTCATTTGTGATTTAGTTTCAACTGGAAATACCTTGAAGTTAAATAAATTAAAAAAATCGTTTAAAATCTTAGACGCACAAGCGGTTTTAATTAAAAGTAAGAAATTAGATGACGATCAAGAACTAAATAATATTTTTAAAAAACTATTAGTAAGAATAGAATCATCGCTAAATGCGAGAAATTCAAAATATATAATGATGAATGTTCCCAAAGAAGCACTCGATAAAATAATTAAAATAATTCCATCATTAAAAAGCCCAACAATTTTACCACTTTCTGATGAAGGATTATATGCGGTTCATGCCGTAATTAAAGAAGATAAATTTTGGGAAATTAGTGAAGATTTAAAAGAAGCCGGTGCTTCCGGTATTTTATCTTTACCAATTGAAAATATAATTTTATAATCGTGTATTCGTCATTGCGAGGAATTTAATTCGAAGCAATCTAATCTGATTTTGAGTTTGCTTCACTTCGTTCGCAATGACTGAAAAATATGAGATGTCATTTCCGAAAGCTTTTATCGGAAATCCAGAAAAATAAGTTAGATTCCCAATCATTTATTTGTTAATTGATGGAAATGGAAAAAGCAGAAACATGAAAATAGTCAATTTTAAAAAACTTAAACAGAATCATAAAGCGTTACTATTACAACGACCAGCAATTGATATGGAAAAAACATATCAGATTGTTCAACCAATTTTAGAAGATATAAAAAATATTGGACTTAAAAGCGTTCTAAATTACGCAAAACGATTTGATAATTTTTCCGGTAAACAAATAAAAGTTTCTGAAAAAGAATTTGAGCAAAGTGAAAATCAAGTTTCTTTGGAATTTAAAAAAGCTGTAAAAATTGCATGTAAAAATATTACCAAATTTCATAAAGAACAATTACCAAAAAATTATTCCATTGAAACAATAAAAGGAATAAATTGCTCGCGTGAATTTAGAGCAATTGAAAATGTTGGACTTTATATTCCTGGTGGAACAGCAATTCTACCTTCAACATTGATGATGCTGGCAATTCCAGCCCAAATTGCCAGATGTAAAAGAATAGTTATCTGTTCACCAACCAACAAAAATATTACACCTGAGGTTTTATATGTTGCAAAATATTTGGGAATAAAAGAATTTTATAAAGTCGGCGGCGCTCAGGCAATTGGATTGATGGCTTACGGAACAAATAAGATTAATAAAGTTGACAAAATATTCGGTCCGGGAAATCAATTTGTTGCCGCAGCTAAAGCACTTGTCAGCATTGATCCAAATGGTTGCGCAATTGATATGATTGCTGGTCCAAGTGAAGTTTTAGTTATTGCCGATGAAACTGCCAATCCAAAATATATTGCAGCTGATTTACTTTCTCAGGCAGAACATGGAAAAGATTCGCAAGTTATTCTGTGCACGACAAATAAAATTTTAGCACAAAAAGTTATAGATGAAATTAAATCACAATCAGAAAAACTTGAACGTAAAAAGTTTATCGATAAATCTTTAGTAAATTCACTAATAATTATTTTTGATAAAATTGATGAAGCAATAGAATTTAGTAATGCGTATGCACCAGAACATTTGATTCTAAATTTCAAAAATGCTAAATCTAAATTATCAAAAATTCAAAATGCCGGATCAGTTTTTATTGGTCAATATTCTCCGGAAAGTGTTGGAGATTATGCGTCTGGAACAAATCACTCTTTACCAACTTACGGTTATGCAATATCAATTGGTGGAGTTGCTGTAGAGCAATTTATGAAAGCAATAACTTTTCAAGAATTGAGTAAAGTTGGATTGGAAAATATTTCTAAAACAGTTATTGAATTAGCAGAAACAGAAAAATTACAAGCTCACGCAAATGCTGTAAAAATAAGGTTAAAACAATGATTGAAAAATTAGTAAGAAAAAATATTTTAAATTTAATTCCATACACATCCGCAAGAGATTCTTTCTTGGAAGGAATATTATTGGATGCAAATGAAAATAGTTTAGGCAGTGTTATAGTGGACGAACACAATTTACAACTCAATCGCTATCCCGATCCAGCACAAAATAAATTAAGAGAAAAACTTGCAGATTATTTAAATGTATCAACTAAAAATTTATTCTTTGGAGTTGGTTCTGACGAGATTATTGATTTACTGATTAGGATATTTTGTGAACCGAAAAAAGATTCGGTTTTAATTCCGGAACCAACTTACGGAATGTACAAAGTTGCATGCGATGTTAATGATGTAAAAACAATTTCAGTTCCGCTTAATAAAAATTTTCAAGTTGATGTTAAAACAACTTTAATAGCAGTTGAAAAAAACACTAAAATTATTTTTCTTTGTTCACCTAATAATCCAACTGCAAATTTATTGAGCAAGAAAAATGTAATACAAATTATAGAAAACTTTAAAGGTATTGTTGTTATTGATGAAGCCTATATTGACTTTAACGAAAGTCAATCATTTATATCTGAATTAAAGAATCATAGAAATTTAGTAATTACTAGAACTTTTTCTAAAGCTTGGGGTTTGGCTGGAATTCGTTGCGGTTTTTCTATTGCTGATGAATTTATTACAAATTTACTTTTCAAAATTAAAGCACCTTATAATCTGAATAAACTAACAGCAAATGCAATTTTAGATGCTTTATCAAAAGTTAAAAAGAAAAATAATTTTGTGAAAATATTAAATTCTGAAAAGGATAAATTAATTTCTGAATTAAAAAGTATAAAACAAATTCAAAAAGTTTTTCTAAGTGATGCAAATTTTATTTTATTCCAAATTAATAATGCGACAGAAGTTTATAATAAATTGGCTGAAGAAGGTATTATAATTAGAAATAGAAGCAATCAATTGAATTTAGAAAATTGCTTACGGGTATCAATCGGAACTCCAAAAGAAAACAAAGAATTTCTAACAAAGTTAAAAGAAATATTATGAGTGAAAAAGTCGTCCATCGTAAAGCAGAATCTTACAGAGAAACAAAAGAGACAAAAATTAAAGTTTCCGTAAATATTGATGGAACCGGTGAATCAAAAATAAATACCGGAATTGGTTTTTTTAATCACATGCTTGAGCAAATTGCGAAACATGCAAATTTAGATTTGGAAATTCATGTTGATGGAGATTTGCATGTTGATGAACATCATACAATAGAAGATGTTGGAATTACTTTAGGAGAGGTTTTACTTAGAGCTCTCGGTAATAAAAAAGGAATTCAGCGTTATGGTTTTTATGTACCAATGGATGAATCAATTGCACTTTGCGTGATAGATTTGGGCGGACGTTTTTATCTAAAATTTAAAGCTAACTTTGAACGAGAATTAGTTGGAGAATTTCCCACAGAATTAACCGAAGAATTTTTTAGAGGCTTAGCAAGTGGATTAAAAGCAAATATTTATATAAAAGTTAAAGGCAAAAATGATCATCATAAAATTGAGGCAATATTTAAATCGTTTGCGAAAGCGTTAAACGAAGCTTGCAGAATGGATGAGCGAAACAACGGAAGAATTCCATCAACAAAAGGAATTTTATGATTGCGTTAATTGATTATGACGCTGGTAATTTAAAATCTGTTGCAAATGCTTTGGATGATTTTAAAACAGAATATATTATCACAAATAAAAGTGAAGAAATAAATTCTGCTGATAAAATTATTTTTCCGGGTGTTGGTGAAGCGGCATCAGCAATGAGTAAATTGAAAGAGAAAAATATTGTTGATGTAATTAAATCAACTCAAAAACCACTTTTGGGAATTTGTCTTGGAATGCAATTGCTTGCAACATTTTCTGAAGAAAGAAATACAAAATGTTTAGATATTATAAAAACGGTAGTAAAACAATTTGATTCGTCTCAAGTTAAAGTTCCACATATGGGTTGGAACAAAGTTATATATAAAAGCGTGAACAAACTTTTCACAAATGTTGAAAGTGGTGGATATTTTTATTTTGCAAATTCTTATTATGTTCCAATTACTGAGTGCACAATTGCTTCAACAGAATATAATATTGTTTTCAGCTCAGCAATTAATAAAAACAATTTTTATGGAGTACAGTTTCATCCGGAAAAATCTGGAAAAGCCGGACTTCAAATTTTGAAAAATTTTATTGAATTATGTTAATAATTCCAGCTATAGATATAATAAATGGAAAGGTCGTAAGGCTTTCCAAAGGAGAGTATAGTTCCGTTGTAAACTATGGAAATACTCCAATTGAGCAAGCAAAAATTTATGATGAGTTTGGTTTTAAATGGCTTCATGTCGTTGATCTTTCGGGTTCAAAAGATGGGAAAATAAATACTATTAAAATTATTGAGGAAATTAAAAACCAAACAAAGCTCAAAATTGAATTTGGTGGAGGAATTAGATTTAAAAAAGATGTTGTTGAGTTATACAAATTAGGTGTTGATGGAATTATAATTGGCTCACTTTCAATTACAAATAAAAGTGAATTTGAGTCAATATTTACGGAGGTGAATCCGTATAAAATTATAATTGCATCTGATGTTTTGGATAATCAAATAAGAATTAAAGGATGGACCGAAAATTCTAATATTCATCTTTTTGATCATATTGAATATTGTAATAATTTAGGAATTGATAATTATTTATGCACAGATATTGCCGTTGATGGTATGTTGACTGGTCCAAATTTTAATTTATATAAATCCGTTTTAGAAAATTTTCCCATTATAAAACTAACGGCTTCAGGTGGAGTAAGTAATTTAAATGATATTATCAAATTAAAAGAATTAGCAGTTAGAGGAGTTGTTGTAGGTAAAGCAATTTATGAAAACAAAATTAATTTAGAGGAGTTAGCTAAACTTGCTTTGTAAAAGAATTATTCCTTGTTTGGATGTAAAAGACGGAATTGTTGTAAAAGGTACAAATTTTATAAATCTTCGTGAAGCCGGTTCCGCAGTTGAGCTTGCTCAACGTTACTACGAAGAAGGTGCTGATGAATTAGTATTTTTAGATATTACTGCAACATTGGAAAAAAGAAAAACTTTAGTTCAACTTGTTGAAGAAGTATCAAAAGTAATAAGAATTCCGTTTACAGTTGGCGGCGGAATTTCAAAAATTGATGATATTGAAAAATTATTAAATGCCGGTGCAGATAAAGTATCATTGAATTCATCAATCGTTAAAAAACCTAATTTAATTTTGGAAGCTTCCAAAAGTTTTGGAAGTCAAGCGATTGTTGCTGCAATTGATTCACGAACGATTGGGGAAATTCACAAAGTTTATATAAAAGGCGGAACAGAAGAAACAGATTTAGAAACAATTCCATGGTGTAAAAAAGTTGAAGAACTTGGTGCAGGCGAAATTTTATTAACTTCAATGAATAAGGATGGAACTAAATCCGGTTACGATATTGAGTTGCTTAAATATTTATCTGGAGAATTGACAATTCCAATAATTGCATCCGGTGGTGCCGGAATAAAAGAACATTTTCTTGAGGCATTTGAAAAAGCAAATGTTGATGCGTGTTTGGCTGCTAGTTTATTTCATTATAAAGAATTGGAAATTGCTGATTTAAAAAATTACCTTTACAAAAATAATATAAGTATTAGATTATGATAAACATTGAAGAAATTAATTTTTCTAAACTTGATGGATTAGTTCCGGCAATAATTATTGATGCAACAACTGATAAAGTTTTAATGCTTGGGTTTATGAATAAAGAATCATTAAACCAAACTATAGAAAAAAAGAAAGTTGTTTTTTTCAGCAGAACAAAAAATAAACTATGGTTAAAAGGTGAAACATCAAAAAATTATTTAAATGTTGTTTCAATAAATACTGACTGCGATAACGACACATTGTTGATTTATGCCAAACCGGATGGTCCGACTTGTCACACTGGCACTTATTCATGCTTTGCAGAAGTTGATAAAGACAATATTAAATTTTTAGATTACCTTTTCAAATTAATTAAGCAAAGGAAAATTGATCTTCCGGAAAATTCTTACACAACAAAATTATTTCTACAAGATTCAAATAGAATAATTCAGAAAGTTGGAGAAGAAGCAATTGAGACTGTTATTGCTGCGAAAAATCAAGATAAAGAAGAAATAATAAATGAAACTTCTGATTTATTATTTCACTTATTTGTTATGCTGGTTAATCAAGGAATTAATTTCTCCGAAATAATTTCAAATCTACAAAAACGCCATTCTGATAAAAAATAATTATTTGATTATATTTTGTTTCATCTTTTCACAAAAGATTAATAAGGTCATTTCCGAATTTTTTTATCGGAAATCTAGAAAAATAATATTTTGAAAAAAATAGGTTTTTCATATGTCTGTTATTGATGAACAAAATAAAATAGTTAAAGAATTTTCTGAACTGATTGAATGGGAAGATAAATATTCTTTGCTTATAAAAATGGGTAAAGAACTTGGTGTATTAGATCCGGAAATTAAAATTGATAAAAACAAAATCTCTGGGTGTCAATCACAAGTTTGGATGCATGCCAAATTAGAAAATGGAAAAATGCAAATTGTTGGTGATAGCGATGCAATGATAGTTAAAGGTTTAGTTGCATTATTAATTAGAGTTTATTCAAACCAAAAACCGGAAGATATTCTTTCATCACCGCCAAAATTTTTAAGTGAAATAGGAATTGATAAGCATCTTTCTCCAACAAGAAAAAATGGTTTGGGATCAATGTTAAAACAAATTCAGTTATTTGCATTAGCATTTAAAACAATAACTAACAAGCATGAAAATTAGAAATATAATTTTCTTAATTATATTATTTGTTTCTCAGTTTATTTTTTCTCAGAATCTTGAAAACACAAAATATGGTACAATTTATAAATTCGAATTGAAAAATTCTCCATTCCCGCATGAATTAAGAAAAGACGGACATAATTATAAAGATCAATTTTATTCTGCTCAAAATCATTATCAAGATTCAACAGTTTTAGTTTTTATTCCAAATTATTTTAAACTAAAAGATTCTATTGATTTTGTTTTCTATTTTCATGGCTGGTACAATAATAT
>JBGSKB010000472.1:0-5813 GCA_041741395.1 Melioribacteraceae bacterium | reverse complement strand
TAAATTACTTTTTTTGATTCATTTATATAATTTAAAACTTTTAGAGTAAGTGAATAATCATAAACAACATCATCAATTCCTTTAATTTTCTTTAAAGTTTTGATTATCGGTTCAATTGATTGCGCATTTATACTATCGGCAGTTAATTTAACTTGAAACATTGCCGGTAGCGGATTTGAATCCAAAACCGTTGAAAAATCTTTTCCGGTTTTTTCTTTCATTATGTTTAAAGCTTCATTTTTACTAATAAATTTTTGAGAAGCTACGTAAACATTTTTATTTAATTCTTTTTCAATTCTATTAATTTCTGGAGTATTTGAATTATCGTTAATAAAAAGACTGATTTGAATATTATCCTTTAGATGAGTATTAATAATTTTTGAAAAAACAACTAATCCAATTGAAAACGTAACAAAAATAATTGCAATGGCGGTTGTTGAAATTATTAGCAAAGATGCCAATTTTGATTTTACCAATGAACTAAAAGTCTCTTTAAGATAATAGAAAAACATATAAATTTTTACCGTATAATTTTGTTGTAAAATTACTAAAAATTTGATTCATCAATCCAAGTAATTATTTGCCATTTATTTCCTTGAGATTTTTCAAGCTGCAAATTTACTTTTCCTTCTACATATTCAATATCGGTGGGATTAAAAGTAATAGTTAAATTAAAACTTCGTGTAACATTTGTAGAATCTGCCGTAATTGCAACAATTCTATTCCAAATTAAATCAAGTCTTTCCGCATTATTGAATAAACCATGTGTAACGCGCATTTCTAATTCTCTTCCCCAAGCTTCATCAACTTCAGTTTCATAATTTCTGTAAGAAAAGGTAAAATTCGGACTTAGCAATTCACCATAAATTGTTGTATCCTTAAAAGTATAAGCATATTGAAGATTATTAAAAACTCCGTCAATATTTTTTAAATCACTTATCAATGATGATTCACTTTCAATATTTTTATCAAGTTCCGGTGCAAATGGATTTATACAGCTTTGTATAAATAATTGGCTAATAAAAATTATAATTACAATATTTTTGAGTTGTAAATTCATAATTAAAAAATATAAAATCTTCCTTTTAACTCGCTCCAGCTTGGATAATCTTCAGTTTTATTATCAATCCATTCTACAATAACCCATTGATTATTATCATCCAAGCGAATATTAAAAAATGCATTTCCTTTATAAAAATTTGGAATACTTTCACTTTCGATCGGTAGAGTAATTGAATAATTATAATTTCGGTTTTCACTTTTTTCCGTAACAGAATTTGAGATAAGCTGCAAACTTAAAATTACTTGTTTGTTATCACCAATATTATTAACCAAATTTCTGAAATATGATTTCTCTGCTTCCAAATCCCATTCAGATAAAATACCATATTTTACAATCGCTTCAGATGAAGGAGTAAATTTATAACTAATATTTAAAAATGAACTATCCACGAAATTACTTATGTAATCTTTTTCAATTTTTTCTGCAAATGAATTTTGTAGATTAATAAAAAGTTGGTCTGGAGTTGTTGCAGCAATGTAACTTGATCTTCCAGTTTCCGGATCTTCTGCATCTCTTGTTGTTAAAAGATCACACGCTGAAATTAAAATTGCTAAAGCCAAGTAAGCAATTATTTTTGAAAAATAATTATACATCTGTTTGATTCTTTTTCATTAAATTTTTCACCGGAATAATTTCCAAAAGTTTTAAAAACTTTAAATCCAATTTGAGAAAAATTTTGTAATAATTCAGCATAAGAATATAATCTAACTGATTCAGAGAATTTTACTTCTTCATTATTATTTACAATTTTAATTTCCTTTATAACTCTTTCATTTTCAATTTTTCTAAATTCACGAATAGATTTTCCGTCAATATTCTTTTCAGAAAAAGGTACAATATTTTTTATCAAATATTCTTTATTAAGATAATCAAAAACATAATATCCGTATGGATTTAACATTTTATAAGAATTTTTAATAAAACTAAAATTTTCTTCATCGGATTCAAAATATCCAAAACTTGTAAATAAATTAACAACTAAATCAAATTTTTTGTTTATCCAAAAATTTCTTAAATCGCTAACAATAAAATTTATTTTAAGATTTCTATCGTCTGAACATTTTTTTCCAATTTCTAAAAGATTTGTACTTAGATCAAATGCGGTAACATTAAAATTCCGTTCAGCAAATTTTACAGCATGTCTGCCAACACCGCAAGCTGCATCAAGAATATTTGAATTTTGTTTAAGTTTAATTTGGGAAAGAATTAAATTTACAATTTCATCAGCATCTTTTTCATTTCTGTGATTATAAACATCAAGATAATATTTTGATGAAAACCAATCTTTAAACCATTCATTATGCATTTACATTTCAATTCTATTCAAAACTGCTCTGCCAATTGTAGCTTCATCAGTAAATTCCAAATCGCCGCCAATTGGTAAACCTCTTGCCAATCTTGTAATTCTTATGTTCAGAGGTTTTAGTAATTTGGCTAAATAAAGAGAAGTTGTCTCACCTTCTGTATCCGGATTTAAAGCAAGAATTATTTCTTTTACATGGTCGCTTTTTAATCTCTCAAGTAATTCTTTAATTTTTAAATTCTCAACTCCAATTCCGGAAAGCGGAGAAAGAACTCCGCCTAAAACATGATAAATTCCGTTAAATTCATTTGTGTTCTCAATTGCAATAATATCACTCGCATCTTCAACAATACAAATTGTACTTTTATCTCTTTTGGGATTTTGACAAACCGAACAATATTCTTCGGCTGAAAGATTAAAACAAGTTTTGCAAAATTTAATTTTATCTTTTAAGTCAGTTAAAGCTCTAATTAAATCTTCAATTTCTTTTTTATCTTTTTTCACCAAATGAAGCGCAAGTCGTTGAGCACTTTTTTTTCCAATTGATGGAAGTTTATTTAATTCCTCAATTACAACTCTTAATGGTTCAGCAATTTCCAATTTAGAAACCCGGGATATTTAAACCTGGAGGAATCATACCTTTTGTAATACTAGATAAATCTTCTTCAGCTATTTTACCGGCAGCTTCTAAAGATTTATTTACTGCGGCAACAATCAAATCTTCTAACATTTCTTTATCGCCTGATTTTGCAATTTCATCATCAATTTCCAAAGAAACTAATTCTTTCTGACCGTTACAAGTTGCTTTTACCATCCCGCCGCCGCTTTCTGCAGTAACTGTTTTATTTGCTAAATTTTCTTGCGCCTTCTGCATTTCTGCTTGCATTTTCTGGATTTGTTTCATCATTCCAGCCATATTGCCTTTCATTATTCCTCCAAAAATTTATTTTTCTTTTTCAATGTGTTATTTTTGAAAATTAAATTTAATGAAATTATTGTATTAATATATTACTTTTGTTCTTTCAATAATCTTCAATATCGTATATGCTAACAAAATATGGTTATTCAACAATTGGAATTTCAGCCTTTATTTCATTTTTGCTGATTTTATTTTCGATTTTTAGTGATGCCAATTATATTCGATTTCCATTTTTTATTTTAGGTTTTCTGTTATTAATATTTACTCTTAATTTTTTTAGAGATCCGGATAGAAATACTCCTAAAATTGAAAATATTTTAGTTTCACCTGCCGATGGAAAAGTTCTAATAGTAAAAAATGTTTTTGAAGAAAGATTCTTAAAGGAAGAAGCAACCCAGATTTCTATTTTTATGTCACCTTTAAATGTTCACGTTAATAGAATTCCTATTGATGGAAAAGTTGATTACTTAAAATATATTAAAGGTGAATATCTTGTTGCTTACCATGATAAAGCTGATAAACGAAATGAAAGATCAGAAATTGGAATTACATCAAAATTTGGGAAAGTATTATTTACCCAAGTTGCGGGAATGGTTGCAAGAAGAATTGTTTATGAATTAAATTTGGATGATACCGTAAAAATTGGCGAAAGATTTGGAATGATTAAATTTGGAAGCAGAGTTGATGTTATCGTTCCAAAAAGTTGGAGAGTTTTAGTAAATGAAGGTGATATTACAACTGCCGGAGAAACAATTTTGTTTGAGATAAATAAATAATGAAGAAATCTTATATTCCTAATACAATTACTGCTTTCAGCTTATTTAGCGGATTTTTATCAATAATTTTTACAAGTAAGGGTGATTTTCAATTAGCTGCAGTTATGATTTTTTTAGCCGCAATTTTTGATTTAACTGATGGAATTGTTGCAAGACTTTTAAAAACTTCAAGTCAATTTGGAGTTGAATTAGATTCACTTGCCGATATTGTAAGTTTTGGTGCAGCTCCGGCTTTTCTTATTTTCAGTTTTCATTTATATAAATTAAACGGAATTGGAATAATTATTAGCTCATTATTATTAATCTTCGGTGCTTTAAGATTAGCACGGTTTAACTCTCAACTTGTTGACTTGGAAACCAAAGGTGATTTTAAAGGATTGCCAATTCCGCTTTCTGCAATAACAGTTGCAATGTTTGTTTATTACGTTTACAATAATGGCGAATTTGTTCAGCCGTTATTTTATGTTTCAATTCCGCTTGTAATAATTTTATCAATTTTGATGATAAGCAACATAAAATATTCTGCATTCCCAAAAATGAATAGAAGTACTTTACGCGGAAAACCATATTATTTGGGTTTAGCAATAGTTGGATTAATTCTTACTTTTTTGACAGATGGAACAGCACTTTTTTATATTTTTTTAGGTATTGTTTTATTCGGTATAATTAGGCATTTTGTAAAAAAAGTAATTGCATAAAAATTTTTATATAAAAACTTTTTTAAATAAATTTGAGAGAAAATTGTACAAAGCAACTGTAATTATCAGAACGAGAAAAGATATTCTTGATCCACAAGGAAAAGCCGCAGAACAAGGCGCAAAACTTTTAGGATTTTCAAATGTATCAAACACAAGAATTGGCAAATATGTTGAATTTTTTGTGAATACAAATGATAAAAATTTTGCGGAAAAAGAAATAAAAGAATATTCAGAAAAATTATTAAGTAATCCGATTATGGAAGATTTTGAATTTAAAATTGAAGAAGTAAATGAAGCCTAAATTTGGAGTTGTTGAATTTCCCGGATCCAATTGTGATCATGATGCATATTTTGCAGTTAAAAAAGTTTTAGGTTATGATGCTGAATTTTTATGGCACAAAGAAAAAGATTTAAAAAATTGTGATGTAATTATTCTTCCCGGCGGATTTTCTTACGGAGATTATTTAAGAACCGGAGCAATAGCAAAATTTTCGCCAATAATGGAATCTGTAATTTCATTTGCAAATAATGGCGGAATTGTAATCGGAATTTGTAATGGTTTTCAAGTTTTACTTGAAGCCGGTTTGCTGCCCGGAGTTATGATAAAGAATGAATCGCTAAAATTTGTTTGTAAAGATGTTTTTTTAAAAATTGCAAATAAAAATTCAACTTTTACAAATAAAATTGATAAAGATGTAATTAAAATTCCAATTGCGCACGGCGAAGGAAATTATTTTGCAGATGACGAAACTTTAAAATCGCTTAAAGAGAATAATCAAATAATTTTTGAATATGTGAATGAAAATGGATTTGCCGATGAAACATCAAATCCAAATGGATCAAAACTTAATATCGCGGGAATTTCAAATAAAAATGGGAACGTGCTTGGAATGATGCCGCATCCGGAAAGAGCTTGTGAATCAATTTTAAATAATACAGACGGACAATTAATTTTTAAATCAATAGTCAACAAAATAAAATAATAAATAGAGGTAACTATGTTTGGAAGTTTAGGCGCAACTGAAATAATTCTAATTATTGTTGCAATAATTCT
>JBGSKB010000471.1:0-1819 GCA_041741395.1 Melioribacteraceae bacterium | reverse complement strand
TAATTCAAATTTATTCATATTTTATTTAAAATAAAAATGCCATTTCAAATTTTGAAAATACATAAAAATGAAATGACATTAAGAAAATAAAACCTATTTTTTATTTACTGCACCGCCTTTAGAAGTATCAATTGAAATTTCTTCCGGGTCGCCATAATAATCAACAGAGCCAGAACCTTTAACTTTTGCTTTCAATGATTTTCTTGCATTTACTTCTGCTTTTCCATCACCATAAAGATTAACTTTTGCAGTTTTTGCTAATAAATCTTTTGCAAAAAGTTTTCCTTCGCCATCCATTGAAACATTTAAATAGTCAACTTTTCCTTCAATATGAATTTCTCCCTCTCCCTCGCTAGATAATTCAAAATCATCCGTATTTAATCCTTTAACTTTTATATCACTTTTTCCATCTGATTCCAATTCAACTAAATCATGTGTAGAAATTTTAATTCTTATTTCACGAAGATTTGTAATTTTCTCTTTCATTTTAATTGTCAATTTTTCATCTTCAACTTTTGTTTCAATAATTGGAATAATATTATCTTCTGCTTCAATTGTTAAATTTGAAATTTCACCGCTGGTAATTTCGATATTAAAATTTCCATCTACTTCAATTCTGCTTACGTAATCCAATTTTCTTTCTTCGGTAACTGAATTTCCACTTCCTTTAACACTAGATGAAAAGCATCCAACCAAACTAATCGAAATAATTAATAAAGCTAAAAGTATTTTAATTTTCATAGTTCTCTCACTCAGTTAAAATTATTTATTAATAATATAATTAGAATATTTCTAAAACATAACTATAGAACTAATTTTTTTTATAAAATAAAAATATTTAATAGTTGAAATTTCATAAAGTATAAAATAAATTTACTTTTTATTGATCATAAAATAAAATTCTATGAAAAGAGAAATTTATAATTGGTTTAGCCCAAGTTTAAACAAGGAAATGCAAATAGTTGTTTACGGTCATTACGGAACTCCGTTATTGATGTTTCCAACAGCCGGAGCAGATTTTTTAGAATATGAAAGATTTCAATTAATTGATTCAATTTCATGGTTCATAAATGAAGGAAAGTTTAAAGCATTTTCAATAAATAGTATTAACAATGAATCGTGGTTGAATAATGCTGTTTATCCGCCTCATAAATCATTGCGTCACGGTCAGTACAATCAATATATAATTGAAGAAGTTGTACCATTTATTTATAATAGCTGTAATGGTCAAGTTCCAATTGTAACAACCGGTGCTTCACTTGGTGCTTATCATGCAGCAAATATTTTTTTCAGAATTCCTTCAGTTTTCAGAGGTACTATTGCAATGAGTGGAATTTATGATTTAAAATATTATGCAAAAGGTTATTATGATGATCATGTTTATTATAATTCTCCGATAGACTTTTTGCCTAATGCATTTGATGAGAATTATCTAAATCAAATGCGGAATAATATTGGAATTGTAATTGCAAGTGGACAAGGCGATTTTGAAGATCCAAGTGCTGCAATTAAATTGTCAAATATTCTGAATTCAAAAAATATTCAACATTGGCTTGATCTTTGGGGATTTGATGTAAAACATGACTGGCCGACTTGGCGAAATATGCTTCCATATTTTTTAAGTAAATTTTAATAAATGCACTATTTTGCATAAAATTACATTTACTTATTAATTATTTTTTTTGATGCGAATAGTAAATTGATTTTAGAAATTTTATAAGTATTTTTGAGCAAGATGATTTATAAATTAAAAATATATCACCACCATCATAACTTACAATATTTGAGTGTCGGTGAAATTTAAATAAATTGAAAATAA
>JBGSKB010000470.1:0-1962 GCA_041741395.1 Melioribacteraceae bacterium | reverse complement strand
AGTTATTTTTTTGAGGATATATATTTTCTGAAAAAATTATTAAAAATATTGTAACAATAATTATTTTAGAAATTTTTATCATAATAAATCTTTCTTAGGAATATTAAATAATACTTAAAATCTTATTAACTTAATTTACTTAAAATTATGTCAATAATAAGTCAGCTGTGATTTGTATCACATATGAATATCCCTTATTAAATAAAACTATAAATAAGGGATATTGAAATTTTTGAATGAGTTATATTAAAACATTTCTTCAGATTCAATTATCGAAGTAGAACCATTTTTTTAGTTTGAGTAAAATTTTCTGTATGCAATGAATAGAAATAAACTCCGCTTGCCAAATTTGTAGCATTAAAAGTAATTTTATAATTACCGGAACTTTGTTTTTCATTTATCAAAGTTGTAATTTCACTTCCCAAAATATTGTAAATTTTTACAGTTACATTAGAATTTTTTGGCAAGCTATACGAAATTTTTGTCTCGGGATTAAATGGATTAGGATAATTTTGATTCAATATAAAATTATTCGGGATTTCTTCAACTTCATCTTCAATATCTGATGTTTTACTTTTTGCTAAATACATTCCGCTTATTTTTACTTTTCCCGATACATAATTTGAGCATTTTATATCAACACTTATAAAATTTACATTTTCCGGAATTATCAATTCATTATTTCCATTTGCTGATTGGTCTAAAGAATACTCAACCCAATCTTTTGTATCTGCAGGAAATTTATATACTTCATTTATTTCTGTTGAGTATTCTCCGAAAGAAAAATATACTTCGATAGAATCTCCAGCAGCACCTTTTGTTTGAATTTTAAAATCATTTTTCCCTTTTTCTATTCCGGCTAGATTTTCAACTTTGCAAATTCTTGAATTTGTTGAAATTGAATATGCATATTTTGCAATGCCGGCAATAATTGTGTCTTGTTCCAATTGACCTTGTCCAGCCCAATATCTTGGTATATATCCATCCGGTACTCCGTTGGGGTCCAATGCAGAAATATTTTTATCCAAATCAATGTTTAATGCTGGAAAAACATTTAAATATGGATCCGGAGTTTGATCATATAAAATTTCTGCCCATTCTGAATATGTTTTTATTGGAATATTATTTTGAGTTGCCCAAGCTAAAATACTATCAACTTTTGAAAAATATAAATCGAGTGAATCTATAGCATAAAAATGAGCGTGACCAATTTGCATATAGTGTTTTGCAATTCTATCGGCTATTACATTTTTGCTTTTTTCAGCTGTCCATGTATCTTCAAAAAAATCTCCCCACTGCATCTCAAATCTTTCAAAATTATTAGGATCAGATTCATTATAAATTTGTCTACCTTTCTTTACAGATGCACCAGCTACATATTTTAATTCACTACTAAGAGCTTGGCTTAATTTTTCTTTTGATAATTGTGGAAAATCTCCGCCAGGTTGTATCCAAACTTTTGGAGGTTCAATGTTAAATTCTATTGCTAATTTTCTTGTTTCATTTGCTAAAACTTTTAAAGCTTCGTCGGAAATATGAATATTTGTTTTATCAAAAATAAAGTATTTTGTCTGCCAAGTTGTGGGTAATAGGATTGGATCACCCCAAACATCAGTAAAATAAATTTTATTATTTTCAATATATTTTTTCTGAACTAATTTGTTTAAAGACGGAAGATAAATGTAAATTTCAGTTTCCGGGAGACTTGCAAATCCATTTAAAAGTTGATTTTGATAAACATCGCAAGTGCCACTTTTTGAAGCAAAAGTTGTGTCAACATTATCAAATTCAAGACAGATTTTATTGCTAATTATATGATCAATTCCATCAATCGGATCAGTTGTTCCATCTTTGTAGTATTCAGCAATAGGAAATTGTGTAGTAAAATAATTTGTTCTATGATTTGGAGTGTGATCCATTATTTCATGACCCATTTCTTGAAGAACTTTAATACTATCTTTG
>JBGSKB010000469.1:0-1584 GCA_041741395.1 Melioribacteraceae bacterium | reverse complement strand
ACTGTTCTTAAATCAAAAGAATATTCACCGGAAGAATTAAAACTCTACTCAGAAGAATCAACGGCAAAATTGATAAAATCTGAATCAACCAAAACCTCAAAAATAAATTCAACATTTTTATACAAAAATGGAATTATCTGGTTAGTTGTTGGAGCAATTTTACTTTTCGTATTTTCAAATTTTATTTATATAGATTTAGGTTTATACGTTTTGTTTGGGGGAATTTCAGCATTTGGAATCTTGCAAATTTTTTCTGGAAGTTTGGCAAGTAAATCATCCAAATCCGGCTTACTATCTATTATAAATGATTTGTACAATATGCCAAAAACCATGAAACAGCTTTCTTATGTTCAATTTTTCTCATGGTTTGCACTTTTTGCAATGTGGATTTACACAACTCCAGCAGTAACTAGACATATATATGGCGCAGTTGATGCTTCATCAGAACTTTATAATAAAGGCGCAGATTGGGTTGGAATTCTTATGGCAGTTTACAATGGATTTGCCGCAATTATGGCATTTGCAATTATGTGGATGGCAAAAAAAACTTCGAGAAAAACTGTTCATTTAACAAGTCTTATAGTTGGCGGCTTAAGTCTTGCTTCATTCTATATAATTAAGGATCCAAATTTACTTCTTGTTTCAGAACTTGGAATTGGTTTAGCATGGGCTTCAATTTTGGCAATGCCTTACGCGATTTTAACCGGATCTTTACCCGCTGAAAAAATGGGAGTTTACATGGGAATTTTTAATTTCTTTATAGTAATTCCACAAATTACTGCCGCCGCGATTTTGGGATTTTTTGTAAAAAATCTTTTTGATAATCATGCAATTTATGCATTAATTCTTGGCGGAATTTCCATGATAATTGCCGGCTTTTTAGTTTTATTAGTTGATGATGTTGATGAAAAGTAATTAGTGCATTCGCGGCTTATTAAAGGAATTAAAAATATGTCAAATGCAATTAACAGAAGAAATTTTATAAAAACTTTTTCTTTAGCCGGAACTTCATTAGCTTTTTCAAACCCTTTAACTGCAATTTCAAATTTTTCAAATGACATAAAACCACAAATTAATAATGAATTTTTCTCGATTTATTTTGATGATAAAACCGGTAGATTTAATATTTATCAAGCTAATGGCGATTTCGTTATTACAAATGCTACGGTTAGAGCAAATTTAAATTCCGGTAAAATTTCAATTTCGAAAAAAAATTATTCTCACAATTTATCGACAAAAAATATTGATGATAATCTTGGCAAAGGGAAAAAGTTAGAAATTTATTCTAAAGATTCAAATCGTGAAATAGATTTCAAATTAAGTTTTTCACTATATGAAAATTGGAATAATGTAATAATTGAAGCAATTTGCAAAAATGTTTCTACAAAATATTTTAACATAAAAAGCATTGAACCAATTTGTACAATTGAAGAAATCGGAAGTTCACTTCTGTGGAACAATGCAAGTAAAGTTTTAACAAACGGCGCAATGTATTATGATGCCGGAATGATTCACGAATTTGGGAATCCTTATAAAGAGCCAACTCCATATGGTCCAACGAAAGGTGGAAAACTTTCTCCCGAT
>JBGSKB010000468.1:0-4656 GCA_041741395.1 Melioribacteraceae bacterium | reverse complement strand
TCTAAACCAGGAGTTCCGGGAACAGCCCAAGGTCTAACTAGATTTTCATCTCTTGAGTATGGCTGATAAGAATCAACATCAGTATGAAATTTAACCGGAATTTCAGGAATTGAATCAATACTTGGAATTTTCCATGGTTCTGTACCATTTGCAAGATAGCCGTCTGTTAATAAAATAACCGGGCTCATATAAGTTAATGCTAATCTTGATGCTTCAATTGACATATCGAAACAGTCACTTGGTGTTGCAGCAGCAACTACGGCAACAGGAGATTCGCCGTTTCTTCCATATAAAGCTTGAAGTAAATCCGCTTGTTCAGTTTTAGTTGGTAAACCGGTACTTGGTCCTCCACGCTGAACATTTACAATTACTAAAGGCAATTCTGTCATTACTGCCAAACCGGTTGCTTCAGTTTTTAATGCTAAACCCGGACCACTGGTTGTTGTAATTGCTAAACTTCCACCAAAAGCTGCGCCAATTGCCGATGCAATTCCGGAGATTTCATCTTCAGCTTGAAATGTTTTAACTCCAAACTCTTTATATTTGCTCAAATATTGCAATATATCTGATGCAGGAGTAATTGGATATGATCCTAAAAATAATTGTAATCCGGCTTTTTCTGCAGCAACTACAAATCCCAAAGCGGTTGCTTCATTACCGGAAATATTTCTATAAACTCCAGATTTTAATTTTGCAGGATCAATAGTATATCGAGTTGTGAATCTTTCTGTAATATCACCAAAATTATACCCAGCTTTTAAAGCTCTTTCATTAGCATCAATAATATCAGGTTTATTTTTAAATTTTGATTCAATCCAATTTATGGTCTGATCTATTGGTCTGTTATAAAGCCAATACATTAATCCCAATGCAAAAAAGTTTTTACATCTTGATTTTTCTTTTTGACTTAACGGGCTATTTTCCAATGCTGTAAAAGTTAAAGACGTAATTGGAATATCCATAATTTCATAACCGTCCAAAGCTCCGTCTTCCAAAGGATTACTTTCGTATTCGGCAAGTTTCAGATTTTTTTTATCAAATGCATCTGAGTTAACAATTATTAAACCATTTCTTTTTAGCTCGGGTAAATTTTTCTTTAATGCAGCTGGATTCATAGCAACTAAAACATCAGGAACATCACCGGGAGTATGAATATCTTCACTGCTAAAATGTAATTGAAATCCGCTTACACCATATAAAGTTCCGGCAGGCGCACGAATTTCAGCGGGATAATCCGGTAATGTACTTAAATCATTTCCAAGAATTGCTGTTGTATCACTAAATTGAGTTCCGGTTAACTGCATACCATCACCAGAATCTCCAGCAAAACGAACAGTTACTTCGTCAATATGCTTTTCTAATTTTTCTTTTACTTCTGACATTTGATTACCAATCAATTTATTATAAATTATTTATAAAGTAAAAAATATGAAAGCCTGTAAGATTAACCAAGAAAATTATTATTATTTTACAGTCTCAACTATTTTAAGAAATTCTTTTGCATTAAGAAAGCCAGTAATTCTTTCTACTTCATTTCCTTTTGAATCAATAATTAAAACTGTTGGCATACCTCGAATTTCAAATTTCTTTCTAATAATCTCGGTTTCTTCGGAAAGTGTTTTGGTCATATCAACTTTAAAACTTTTAAAATTCTGTGATGCTTTAATTACTTCTTCATTAGAAAAAGTTAACGCATCTAATTCTTTACATGGAATACACCAATCTGCGTAAAAATCTATAATTATTTTTTCATTATTTGATAAAGCAGCTTCGTAATTTTGTTCAGAATAATATTCCCAATCCAAAGATTTTTTTTCGGTTGGATAAAGCAAATATGCCGCACCGATAATAAGTATTGAGCTAAAAACTATTTTAAATATTTTGAATCCGAAAATTTTGTTTGCCTCTTTATCCATAATGAATAATAGGATTCCCGAAATTATCATAAAAATTGGAAGAATATATTTTGATACAGATTTTGGTAAAAGCGGTTCGGCAAAATAAATTGCCATTCCAAGCAGTATAAATCCGAAAATATGTTTAACTGCATCCATCCAAAAACCGGCACGCGGAAGATTTTTAATTTTACCGGAAAATAAAGCTAAAACCAAATACGGCAAACCTAAACCAATTGCCATCACAAAGAAAAGTAAAAACCCATAAAAGGGATCTCCCTTTGCCGCAACATAAGTTACCAATCCAATTACAAAAGGACCAATACAAGGAGCGGCGACAATTCCCATTGTTAATCCCATAAAAAATGCGCCGAACATTCCCGATTTTGAACCGCCGGCTTTTGCAACAAGCGTATCCGGTAATTTAAATTCATAAACCCCGAACATACTTAACGAAAGTGTGATAAAAATTAGAACAATAAAAATAATTACAAGTGGATTTTGTAGAAGTGTACCGAAAACTTCTCCGCTTAGTGCTGTAACAACTCCAACAACAGAATAAGTTAGCGCCATTCCTAAAACATAAAAAAGTCCCATTAAAAATAATTTTGAACTTTTCCCTTCACTTTGTCCGCCGAAATAACCAATCGTAATTGGAATTAAAGGATAAACGCAAGGTGTAAGATTTAGTGCTAATCCGCCGAGAAATACAATTAATAGAGTTAAAAATAATCCGCTTTTTTCAAGCTGATTTGTTAAAGAATCATCTTCATTTTTTTCTGTTGAGGAATATTGCAAATTTAGATTGCTAAAAATTTCTGAATTAATTTCTTGAATCTGTTCTGATTTATCAACAACTATTAAATTTATTGTATCAATTATTGAACTTGGTGCCATACAAGTTGCGTTGTTACATCCTTGATATGAAAGCTCAACAACAATTTGTTTTTCACCCAATTGTATGTTTTGAGGAACTTTTAAAATTGTTCCAATAAAAACTTCACCTTCAAAAACTGAAACGGGATTATCAGAAAAATCAAATTTAATTTCTTTGGATTTGGGATAAACAATTTTTCCAATTTCAAAATTTGATTTAGAAGTAATTTTAAGTTCGGTGGGAATTAAAAAATCTTCTTTTGGTTTATCAGAATTTATATGCCATTCTTTATCAATAATTATTTTTACCGCAAGCTTAACTTCGCCGCCTTGCTGAATTTTATCAAATGACTTGTAAACTTCTGATTTTAGGATTTCAACATTTTGAAATCCAAATTGCGAAAAAGTATTTATTGTAAAAGCTAAATAAAAAAATATTGCCAATAATAATTTAATTTGTTTCATAAATTTCCTTTTAAACTAAATTCGCCAGCCTTGAACAATCGGGAATCTTCTTCCATATCCAAAACTTTTTTTTGTAACTCTTAAAGCTGGTGCTGATTGATTACGTTTAAATTCATTTCTATCAACTAAGTTTAAAATTTTCTTAACCAATTTTTCATCACCGATAATTTCAGAAATTTCTTTATACTCTTTATATTCTTCCAAATATAATTCTAAAATTTTATCCAATAAATCATAAGGCGGAAGTGAATCAACATCTTTTTGGTTTGGACTCAATTCAGCAGACGGCGCTTTGAGAATTATTTCTTGAGGAATTATTTCTTCATCTTTATTTATATAATTCGCAATTTCATAAACTTCAGTTTTGTAAACATCCGCAATAACTCCAATTGCTCCGTTCATATCGCCGTAAAGTGTTGCATAACCTACTGCCATTTCTGATTTATTTCCGGTTGTACATAATAAGTAACCAAATTTATTTGATAAAGCCATTAATAAAACCCCGCGAATCCTTGATTGGAGATTTTCTTCGGTAATATCCGGTTTTTTATTTTGGAATGAATTGGTTAGAACTTTTTTAAACTCATTAAATAAAGAACTGATAGAAATTTTTTCTGATGTGATGCCTAAATTTTGAATTAGTTTCTCGGAATCTTTCACACTTCCATCGCTAGAAAATTCAGATGGCATCAAAACAACATGAACATTTTCTTTGCCAAATGCTTTTACAGCCAAGCAAGTTACAACAGCCGAATCTATTCCTCCGCTTAATCCTACCAAAGCTTTTATAAAACCGGATTTTGATGCATAATCTTTTAATCCTAACACCAAAGAATTAATTACTTCTTCTCCGTACGAACCTTCTATATTTTTAATTTCCGGTAATTTTTCATTTGTATCAAAAACAATAAAATCTTCCTCAAAAGTTTTTCCAATTTTTACTAACTGACCTTCTTTATCAAAACACAAACTTGCGCCATCAAAAATTAAATCTGTTTGTCCGCCAACACATGAAACATAAGCCAAAGGAATTTTGTTAGTTTTTGTTAAAACGGAAAGCATTTCTCTGCGTTCTTCTCTTCTTCCGTAATGATAAGGACTTGCAGAAATATTTACTAAAATTGTAGAACCTTTATCGACTAATCTTTGAACGGGATCTTTTTCGTAAAGTCGGTGCTTCCAATAATCAGCATCGTTCCAAATATCTTCGCAAATTGAAATACCTAATTTTTCATCTTTAAATTTGAAAACATGAACATCTTTAGCAGATTCAAAATATCTAACTTCATCAAAAACATCATAGTTTGGAAGAAGAGTTTTATTTTGAACAAATTGAATTTTTCCATCAAAACATAAAACTGCTGAATTATATAATCCCGTTCCAACAAAATCAAATTCTTCGGTAATAGTTCCAAATATT
>JBGSKB010000467.1:0-2053 GCA_041741395.1 Melioribacteraceae bacterium | reverse complement strand
CTTACAATTTTAGACTAAAATAAAAATTAAAGGTTACAAAAATAATTTTCAAAACTGTGTAACCTTTTGTTGTGCAATCTTAGTCAAAAGAATTGAGAAGAAAAAATTATTCATGAAAATTTACAATTAAATTAAGGAGATAGAAAAATGTATTCACAAGCAGGAAATATTGAAGCAATTATGGGCCCAATAACCGGAATACTTATAACATTAATTATTGGTTTAGTTATTGTCACTTACTTTTATTTTAGAGCGCGCGAAAGACAAATGATGATTGAAAAAGGATTAACTCCCGAACAAATTTCTGAACTTTTTAAATCAAAAAGAAATCCTTACACTTGGTTAAAATTAGGAGTTATTACAATAGGCACAGGTTTAGGTGTTGGATTAGGATTACTTACAGAAAATTGGGGAATGAATGAAGGTTTTCTCCCATTGTTAATAATTACTTTTATTGGCGCCGGATTTGTCGCAGCTTTCTTTATCTCAAGAAAATTTGAAAAAGAAGATGAGCAAAAAGAATTAAACTAAAGTAGAAAAGAAACCCAACTTTTTAAAAAAGTTGGGTTTCTAAAATTATATTATTTCTTTATCTTCCAACCATCGTTGAGCATCTAAAGCTGCCATACAGCCAGTTCCGGCAGCGGTTACTGCTTGTCGGTAAGTTTTATCTGCAACATCGCCGGCAGCAAAAACGCCTTCTATATTTGTGTAAGTTGAGCCTGGTTTAACTTTTAAATAACCGGTTTCATCCATATCTAATTGCCCTTCAAACAATTTTGTGTTTGGCTGATGACCTATTGCTATAAAAATTCCATCAGTTTTAATTTCTTCGGTGCTACCATCAATTGTATTTTCTAAAATTGCGCCGGTTACTTTTTTGTGTCCCATTGCATTTAGTTCGCCAACAACTTCTTTAATAGTTCTGTTTGTCAAAAATTTAATTTTAGGATTTTTCTTTGCGCGTTCATACATAATTTGAGAAGCTCTAAAACCATCTCTTCTGTGAATAACAATTACTTCTGAAGCAAAGTTTGTTAAATAATTTGCTTCTTCCATTGCCGTATCTCCGCCGCCAACAACAAGAACTTTTAAACCTTTATAAAAAAAGCCATCACAAGTTGCGCAAGCGGAAACTCCGTAACCCATATATTTTGTTTCGCTTTCAATGTTTAAAAGTTTTGCGCTCGCTCCGGTTGAAATTATTACAGAATCAGCCGTTAATTCTTCGTCTTCCGCTTTTAACTTGAACGGTCTTTGAGAAAAATCAACTTCCGTAATTACTTTAAACTCGCACTTTGCTCCAAACTTACAAGCTTGCTTTCGCATAATATCCATAAGCTCCGGACCTTGAATTCCATTTTCAAAACCTGGATAATTTTCAACTTCGGTGGTAATTGTTAATTGTCCGCCTGGCTGCATTCCTTCATAAATTACCGGACTTAAATTAGCGCGTGCAGAATAAATCGCGGCTGTTAATCCGGCAGGACCAGAACCAATAATTACTACTTTGTGATGACTTTCTGACATAATTTTTTCTCCATTTACTTTATCAACATCAACTTTTATTCATTTAAGATTAGATACAATTTTAGGGTAATGGTTTCAGTTTTGTTTTTGTAAAAATTCTGAATTTCTTTTCATCCCTTTCAACTTTGCTCTTAAAATGGGGCTTTCAGCAAACTTAATTTTAAACTCTTTATCCTCCATCATACCGATTTCATTGAAAGAGATTGACTTGTTTTCAATTTTCTTAAAATTAATTACTTCGGTTTCTTCTGAAAATTTAATATTCCACGGACAAACATCCTGACAAATATCACAACCGAAAATCCAGTTTTCAAATTTACCAATAAATTCATCTGGAATATTATTTTTGTTTTCAATTGTCAAATAAGAGATACATTTATTTGCATCAACAACATAATCTTTTTCAATTGCATCTGTGGGACAAGCATCAATGCAAGCTGTGCAAGTTCCGCAGAAATCCTCAATTGGTATATTGTAATTTTTAAAAGTATGATTTGTAAAAATGTTAGCAATAAAAAACCAG
>JBGSKB010000466.1:0-4535 GCA_041741395.1 Melioribacteraceae bacterium | reverse complement strand
ATACTTATAAATTACAAAAGTTATGGTATGGCAATATTAAATCAAAATGTTTTAGGAAAATTAAGTGGTAAACTCGGAAATCTAGTATTCCGTCAAATTAATGGAAAAACTTATGTTTCAAATAGACCTGAAAAATATAATTCCACGCAGAGTTTTAAAGCAGCAAATGTGAGAAATGGATTCAAACAAATAAACTTGTTTGCCAGTACCATTAATAAAGATCCAATCTTAAAAAGCATTTGGGGTAAATCACAAATTGATGCTAGAAATTCTTATACAAAAATCTTAAAAGCTAATTTGGAAATTTCACCAAGACATGGAATAAATGAATCAAATATCATTGTACCGAACAATAATTTAATTCTACAAAACACAATTATTGTAAAAAATAATTTACTTGAGATACGGTTTAATAAAAAACAGATAGAAGAATATTTGAGTTTAGAACAAGAACTTCAATGTTATTTATTAGTATTTTCATCTCAACCGAATAATAATAATGCTTATCCATTTATTGCAAGAATTTTCAACAGTTTGAATTTTAACGATGATTTTCATGAATTGATTTTTTCATTTATCGATGAAACAAATTATAAGTATAAAATAAATTTATTCTTTGTAACTCTGATTTTGAAAGTAGGGCAAAACATTTTTAACTGGACTTCGACAACATCAGGTAAAATAATTTTTGAACCTTAAAATTTGTCAATTATTTTTAATTTTAACGTTTCCTATCTTAATGTTTTCTGTTTCACTTTTAACTTTTCACTTTTTCCATTTCCTTTTTTAAAATTGTCCCAAAATAACAACACATTTTAGTCTTTTGTTCTACTTCCAGTAACACAATTTGAGACACATTTTTTCATGAATTGATTTTAAGCAAGAATATGAAACTTTGTGATAAAAATCACATTGGCATCAATTTTGGCAATAGAATAACTCGATATAATAGGATAAAGATATATGTAAAGCAATACAATAAATAAAAAGGGCTAACAAGCGGCAACTTGTTAACCCTAAATGCATTAACAAAAGGAATGGGAGTATTTGTAATGCGGTACAAAATTACCAATTTTTATATAAATAAAAAACTAAAATTTTACTTAATTAACATTTTAAGTATTTTGATTTTTTCTAGTCACGTTTTCGCTGAACCAACCTATAAGATGTCCATCCAAGATATGACAATAGAAGGAGAAAGTTCAGTAAGCGCCAATGTCTATATAGAGAATGTTGGGGAAGAATTTGAATTAACAAGTTATCAATGTGCGTTAAGCATAAACCAGAGCATAGATTTAGCAAGTTTGAAATTAAGCTATGTGGAAGGAAGCTCAGAACTGCTGAATGCACCAAATCTGTATGTAGGAGTTGAAAATATAGACGGAGTAACAGAACTTACATTTGTATCATTCATAGGGAATGATATAATCTCAAAGAAAACATTAGTAGGAAAGTTTGTGTTAGAGGGAAAAATAGACATAAGCAAAATAAACTTGTTAGGAATAAAGTGGGATTTTGAAGGCACAGTAAGTACAATAATAACGGGAAAGAACTTTGAGAACATCACAAATCCGGAAAGCCATGTAAGTTTGTTTACAGTAGAAGAAAATGAAGAAGAAGTGGAAGAAGAACAACAACAATCGGTGAAAATAAATATAACCGGTACAGAAGCATCATCAGTAACTGGAGAACAATTTACAGATAAGATGCTCTATGATGGAATAACCTCAACGAGTAATGGAGGAGAATATGGTTCATCATCAGATGGAAGATGGGCAGTGGCTGGATTTCCTCAATGGGTAACCATAGATTTGGGAAAAGAAACAGAAGTAGAAAAGATAATGATAGACGGATATGGATCAGACCAAGGTATAACCTATGATTGTGAATTTTACAGTGGAAAGTATGAAGAGAGAAGTTTTATAAAAGAAGAAACAACGGATAGTGGAAGTAATTGGTCTGAACATAGTTTAGGTAAAGTAAAGACAAGATATGTAACAGTGATCATAACCGGAAGTAAGGGAAACGACTGGTGTGATATATGGGAGATGGAAGTGTATGGAATAAGTTCAACATCAGAGATAGAAGAGGGAGAAGAAGAAATTATTCCGAGTGAATATGGGATAAGTCAAAATTATCCAAATCCATTTAATCCGAGTACAAAAGTAGAAATAAAGATGAAAGAAGTAGGGAATGCAAGGTTGGATGTATATAACATATTAGGAGAAAAAGTATTAGCAGTATTGGATCAAGAACTAAGTGCCGGAATCCATGAAATCAGCATTGACGGAGCAAAACTTGCAAGTGGAACATATATCTACAAACTTGATATCGGAAACCAATTCTCTCAAATCAAAAAAATGAACCTGATTAAGTGATTAAAACATCTCAAAATTTAAGAAATAAAATTAATTGTCATCCCGATGAATATCGGGAACTGATTTTAATTTAATAATAATATTTTCTTCACCGGAAAGTATTTGAGGTAATATATCATGTAAAATTCAGGATCATGTTTTTTAATTTTTCTGAACTCAAAGTAATTTATAACTATAATCTGTAATATTTTATGAATTGAAAAAATAATTGAAAAATAACTGTGAAAATAACATTTATAAAAAATATCATCTCTTATAATTTCTACAATCCCAATAAATATATTTATAAATTACTCGATAATAATTTATAATATATCTCATTTTGATAAAAAGTTCATAAAAATTTCAAAAATGATACTATCTTGTAAAGATTTTGTATTTTTTTGAGCCAAATATTGCTATTTTTTTGGTATAGTTTATGAAACTCAAATATTTCTCAACAAAACTAATTTTTAATGGATTTATCAATAGTTATACCCTTTTATAATGAAGAAGATTCAATTCAGCCGCTTTATAATGCGGTAACTGAATCTATGTCAAAACTTTCATATAGTTATGAGCTTATTCTTGTTGATGATGGAAGCAAGGATAATACCTTAAATAAAATGATAGAAATTGCAAAAACCGATTCCAGATTAAAAGTTGTTAAGCTAAAGAAAAATTATGGACAAACAACGGGTTTACATGCCGGGTTTCAAAATGCAATTGGAAATTATATCGTAACTATGGATGGTGATCTTCAGAATGATCCAGCAGATATTGGCAAAATGATGGAAAAATTGGGAGAAGGAAATGATATTTGCCTTGGCTGGCGCGAACATAGACAAGATAGCCAGTTCACCCGATTGCTTCCTTCAAAAATTGCAAATTCTTTAGTAAGAAATGTAACCGGAATTCCGGTAAAAGATAACGGTTGCGCAATTAGATCTTACAAAGCAGAAACAATAAATAAATTTCCCATGTATTCTGAAATGCATAGATTGTTGCCGGTTATAAATGCATTAACTGGGGCATCATTTACACAAATTCCGGTTAAACATCATGCAAGAAAATTTGGTTCGTCAAAATATGGATTATCAAGAATTTACAAAGTAATATTGGATTTAATTGCACTTAAAACTGTTTTTTCATCATTTAACAAACCATTATTTGGTTTTGGATTTCCCGTATTAATTTCTGGTTTGTTGTTTATTGTACTTTTTGGAATTACGTTAACAACTTGGTTTTTTAATCCGGGATATCCATTGATTGTACTTTTAGGATCAGCAGCTTTGTTTGGAATATTATCATTCACACTTGGATTTTTAGGAATAATTTGTCATTTAATTTACAAAAGCGGAAATTTGAAAATAGAAAAAATGTATAAGCTTAAAATAAGTAAAGCTTAATCTTGGAGATTTAATGAATAAAAAATATGATTTATCGGCAATTATTGTTTACTATCAAAAATATGAATTTGATAATATCAAACCGTTATTTGAGAGTTACAAAGAAAATTTAGATAAGACAAATCTTAACTATGAATTCGTTTTTGTTATTGATGGAAATATGCCGGGTGTAATGAACGAAGTAAAATCACTAAGCGAGAAAAATCAAAATATAAAAATTATTAAACTTGGCAGATGGTTTGGCGATGCAACTTCACTTCAAGCCGGTTTTGAAGCTTCCGAAGGAAATTTAATTATTACACTTCCCTCCTTCCAACAAGTTGAAGCTGATGAAATTCCAAATATGATTAAAAATATTGATGATTGTGACATGGTAATTGGTTGGAGATGGCCTAGAATTGACAGTTTTTTAAATAATTTTCAATCAAAAGTTTTTAATAAAATTGTAAAATCATTTGTTGGTACACAATATCATGATTTGAAATGTAATGTAAGAGTTTTTAAGAGAGAAATTCTTGAAAATATTTATATGTACGGAGATCAAGATAGATTTTTACCTTTGTGGGCTTGGCGCTTAGGATACAAAGTAAAAGAAATTAAGGTAAAACAGCACAAAGTTGATTATAGACAAAAATTATATCCGTTTCAAAGTTACACACAAAGAGGATTAGAACTTTTATCATTATTCTTTCTTATAAAATTCACAAAGAAACCAATTAGATTTTTTGGTTCTTCTGGATTAGCAATTTTTAGTTTAGGATTAATTCTT
>JBGSKB010000465.1:0-3341 GCA_041741395.1 Melioribacteraceae bacterium | reverse complement strand
AAAGTAATGTAAAAGAAATTTATGATAAATGTCATGAACTTGAAGCAAAAAGTGATGAGTATTTAATTTTCAACCAGTTTGATCAATTCGGAAATCCAATCTGGCATTATGAAATTACTGGTTACACAATTGAAAAACTTTTCAATCAACTCAAAAGTGATAATCAAAGATTAAGCGCATATGTAAGCGCAACAGGTTCTGCTGGAACAATTGCTGCCGGTGACTATCTGCGAAAAATAAATCCACAAATAAAAGTTTTAGCTTCGGAAGCTTTACAATGCCCAACTTTGTTGATGAATGGATTTGGCGGACATAGAATTGAAGGAATTGGCGATAAACATGTACCTTGGGTTCACAATGTGAAAAATACAGATTTTGTTGCTGCTATTGATGATGAAGATCCAATGAGAGTTTTACGTTTGTTCAATGAACCAGATGGAAAAGAATTTTTAACTCAACTTGGAGCTGATAAAAAATCAATCGATAAACTTGGATATTTGGGAATTTCTTCAATCAGCAATTTGTTAAGTTCAATTAAACTTGCAAAATATAATGAGTATAATGAGAATGAAATTATCTTCACTGTTTTCACTGACTCAAAAGATATGTATAATTCACGTTTGGTTGAACTAAAAGATCAACTCAGTGAATATTCAGTAAAACAAGCAAATTTGGATTGGTACGGTTCAATCAAAATGCAAAGTATAGATTATGTTAAAGAATTGAATTACTACGATAAAAAAGCTATTCACAATCTAAAATATTTTACATGGGTTGAACAGCAAGGAAAAACAGTTGAAGAACTTAATTCACAATGGTATGATGAAAATTATTGGTACGAACGATTTAGTATTGTTCCTACATGGGATAAATTGATTGAAGAATTTAATCTAAAAACTGGAATAAACATTTAAATATTAATTAAAAATGATCAGTCATTCCATTATGCTTTTAACCGGAACCTAACGAACAGTGGATTTCCGATAAAAATTTTCGGAAATGACAAATAAATACAAACATGGAAGATGAATTAAAAATATTAACGAACATTTTTATTAATACAAGTAAAAACAATTTTACTTCAGTAAACATTTACTTTACTGATAAGATTCAAAAAGTGGAATGCCTTCTTGATAAAGAATATTCATGGCAAAAATTAAAAGATAATGTAAATAAAGAAAAAATAATAAAACAAATTTCTCAACAAAAATTTTCGAATAGTATAAAAATTATAGATGGAAATTTTAACATTGTAATTCCCGGGACAATTGATCCGCACGTACATTTTGATACTCCCGGCTTTGAATTTAGAGAAGATTTTGAACATGCTTCAACTGCTGATGCTTTTGGCGGAGTTACGACAATTATTGATATGTCTTGTACATCATTGCCACCGGTAACTTCAGCAGATAACTTCCACAAAAAATTAGAAGTAGTAAAAAATAGAAGTTTGATTGATTTTGCTTTTTGGGGAGGGGTCTGCAGAAATGATTTTGAAAACAGAAAAAATATTAAGCAGCAAATTAGTGAACTAAACGAATTAGGTGTTGCTGGATACAAAACTTATTTAATATCTGGAATGGAAACTTTCAAAGATCTTACAATTGAACAAATGAGGCTTATTGCAAAGTTCATTAATCAGACAAATAAACCGCAAGCAGTGCATGCGGAAGATAAATTTATGGTTGAATCAAAACAACAAAGATTCAAATCTGCAAATAAAAATAGTTGGCAATATTATTGTTTAGCACGAAACTCAGATGCAGAAGAAAAAGCAATTCATGATATGATTTCGGTAGCTAAAGAATTTGGTCAAAAAATTCACATTGTTCATTTAAGTTCTGAGCTTGGATTAAATGCAATTCGAAATGCACAAAAAGATGGAATAAATATAACTTCGGAAACTTGTCCACATTATTTGCATTTTACTCAAGATAGTTTTGAACATAAAAAAATTAGAAATTATCTTAAAACTGCTCCACCCATTAAAATGAATAATGATCAAAATGCATTGTGGGATGGATTAAAAGACGGAACACTTTCTTTTGTTACAACTGATCATGCCGGCTGCAATCCAAGTGAAGAGAAAGTTGATGAGAATTTTTGGAATGTTTATGGTGGAATTCCCGGGGTTGAGCATAGAGTTCCATTTATGTTTAGTGATGGATTCTTAAAAGAGAAATTAACCTTTGAACAAACAGTAAATTTACTTTCGACAAATGTTGCTGATTATTTTAATATAAAGGAAAAAGGAAAAATATCAGAAAACTTTGATGCTGATTTTGCAGTAATAAATTTATGGGATTCTGAAATTGTGAAATCAGAAAATATGCATAGCAAAGGAAAGTATACACCGTTTGACGGAATGACATTCAATTGCAAAATCGAAAAAACAATATTACGTGGAAACGTAATATTGGATCGTGAAAATGGAGCCGAAGAAAAAATTGGATATGGAAAGTTTGTTGAAATAAAAACTTAAAATAGAACGCTGATTGTTTAGATCGTTTATGATTTTTTATGATCTTAATCAATCATAACTATCATAATGATCTGTGTTCCGATTAGAAAATTACTATGAAAATACTAAATGCATGGATTTGTCAAATTGAAAATAGTTCGGTTGTCCCAGTCTTTGGAGATTTGGAAATTGAAGAAGGGAAAATCATTAAAATAGTTGAGAAAGAATTTGACTTGTCGAAATTAGTTAAACCAAATAATGATGAAATTATTGATGCACAAGGAAGAGTATTAACAATTCCAAATGTAAATTATCATGATCATATTTACTCAAGACTTGCAAAAGGCTTATCAATAAAAGGCGATATGTCAAACTTTCCAAATATTCTCAAAAATCTTTGGTGGAAGTTAGACTCAATTTTAGATTTGGAAATGATCGGAGCCTCAACAAAAATGGCCGCACTTGAATCAATTAAAAATGGTGTAACTTATATTATTGATCATCACTCATCTCCAAATTCTGCTAATGATAGTTTACAATTAATTTCGAAAACATTAGAACAATTTAGTTTAAGAAATGTTCTTTGCTTTGAAATTACCGACAGAAATGGAGTGGAACTGAAGGAAAAAGGTTTTGAAGAAAATATTGATTTTCTAAAAAATCACACTTCGGATAATTCAAAATCACTTTTGGGATTGCATGCTTCTTTTACACTTGAAGATGAAAGTTTGCATAAAGCATCAAGATTGATTAAACAAAATAATTGGGGAATACATATTCATCTTTGTGAAGATAAATCTGATGAAAAATTAAGTCTTAAAAAATATTATTCAAAACCGATGCAGAGACTTAGCAAATATAATTTGTTAAATGATAAAAG